>CAYUVM010000672.1:0-3012 GCA_964447935.1 uncultured Cytophagia bacterium
CACGAAGAGAAAAATATTGGCGCTTGCCTCGCAGCTCTTGTTAAACAAGATTATCCCAATTTGGAAATTTTTGTTTTAGATGATGACTCCGCCGACAACACAGCGGCGATCGTGCAGGAGTTCTCTTCACGCGATCCCCGCGTAAAACTTATCGCGGGCCGGCCCTTGCCCACCGGCTGGCTGGGAAAAAATTGGGCGTGCCACCAGCTCAGCGAACATGCTACGGGGGAAATATTCATTTTCACCGACGCGGACAATCGCTATGCGCCGCGGGCCGTTTCGCATACGTTGGGCTGGATGCAAAAACTGCGGCTTGGCATGCTCTCGGCATTTTGCCATCAGCTCACCAAAACGTTGCCGGAGAAATTAGCCGTGCCGGTCGTCAATATGCTCGTTTACAGCTATCTGCCGCTGTGGCTAACATATTACAGTAAAGCCACTGCCCTCGCCGCCGCCAACGGGCAATGGCTGGCATTCACCCGCGAAACTTATAAAAGCATCGGCGGCCATCGCGCTGTGCGGCATCACGTCGTCGAAGATGTCGCCTTAAGCCGATTGGCAAAACGTTGCGGCGAAAAAATCCTCGTGGTTTCCGCCCGCGATATTATATTCAGCCGCATGTATCATTCCGCTCGCGAAGTTTGGGACGGATATGCTAAAAACCTTTTTGGTTTGATGGATTTTAAAACTCTGCCATTTTTCATGGCGTTGACTTTACTGTTCTTCATTCATATTGCGCCGTATGTATTGATTTGGTTCAAGCCCTTGGCGGCGCTCGCGTTGGTCCCGCTTGCCATGAACATCTTGATTCGTTCCATACTCGCGATAAAATTTGCGCAACCCTTTTTCATCAGCATCCTGCTTCATCCGGTTTCGATTTTATACACGATTTTAATCGGGCTATATTCCTATCGCTGCCACAAAGCCGGCGGCCTCAAATGGAAAGGCCGTTTGGTGCAAGCAGGCGCCGCATGAAATTAAAGTGGCTCAAAATTCTCGCCCTTTACCTTCTTTTATTGGCCGGTGGCCTGTGGCATATTCTCGGGGTTTTGCAAACTGCCATGCGGCTGCTGGCGGCGCCGCTGCTCATCGCCCTGTGCCTGCTGCTCTGCATTGAGTATTTTCGCGAGCACCCTACTCGCAAATTTATTTTCTGGGGCATCTTGGTTTACGCCACCGGATTTTTGATTGAACTCATCGGGGTAAAAACCGGCGAAATCTTCGGCTCCTATTTTTATGGCCCCACCTTGCAGCCGCGGCTCTGGAATATTCCGGTCGCCATTGGCTTTGCCTGGCTGGCCATGCTCATCAGCGCGGCAGCCGTTTCGCAATATCTTTTGCCGGAGCGTTTTTTTAACAACCCGTCCATCATTGCCATCACGATTGCTCTGCTAATGGTAGTTTTTGATTTATTCATGGAGCCGGCAGCGGCCAAACTAGGCTACTGGACGTGGGAAAGTGAAAACATTCCTCTGCAAAATTATCTGGCGTGGTTTGCCTTTGGTTTCATTCTTTCTTATATTGGCTTGCGGCTGGGTTTGTTTATTAAAAAACTGCCGGCGCTGGCGCTGCATGCATATATTTCGCAACTTGGTTATTTTGTGTTAGTAAATTTATCTTAAAAACCACAAGACGCGATAAAACCTTATGAAAACTATTTCTTGGCGACACCATGTTGATACTGCACCCTTTCGCTCACAATATTGAGAGGTGCAGGTTCAAAAGGCCCTTTTAATTCAATTTTTGAAAATCACCCTATGGAAAGCAAAACTCCAGCCGGAATAATAATTGGTATCGCCATAATTTTGCTGTGGACGATCAGCCTGATTTTGCTTTTATCAACTGCCCTCGCGAACCTTCCGTTTTATATCATCCTGGCCGCGATGCTCGTGCAAACTTTTCTTTACACCGGCCTATTTATCACTGCACACGACGGGATGCACGGCCTGATTGCGCCGCGCCATAAAAAAGCGAATCGTTGGTTCGGAACCCTTTGCGTCATTTTATTCGCGCTCTTTTCATTCAGCAGGCTTCAGGCCGAGCATCACAAACATCACGCCCACCCCGGCAGCGTGGATGATCCCGATTTTCATGACGGCGAGCATCGCGGTTTCTGGCCCTGGTATTTTCATTTTCTTAAAACGTATGTCACTTGGCAGCAAATCGCCGGCATGGCCATCGTATTCAATATCCTGCTGCACATTTTTAAAGTTCCACAAATCAATTTGATTTTATTCTGGGTGACGCCGGCTTTACTCAGCACTTTACAACTATTCTATTTCGGCACGTATTTACCGCATCGTGAGCCGGCCAGCGGGTACGATAATTCGCATCGCGCCAAAAGCAACGAGTTTTCGGTTTTCTGGTCGTTCATCACCTGTTATCACTTTGGCTATCATTGGGAACATCATGAATTTCCCCACGTGCCGTGGTGGAAACTGCCGGCGGTTAGAAAACAAAACTCGCAAAAGCATGCTTTCAATTTATGATAAGGCTTGCAACCACAGAAAATATCCGGGCGATTCAATGACGGTGAATTCAAATCGACAAAGAAGATTGGGATTATCGGAGATCATCTATTGAGTAAAACCAGCGATGAAAAAATCCGCCTCGGCATCAGCACGTGTTTACTCGGCGAAAATGTCCGCTTCGATGGCGGGCACAAACACGATTTATATTTAACCGAAACGCTGGGCAAATTTATTGAATGGGTGCCGGTTTGTCCAGAGGTTGAAATCGGTTTGGGCACGCCGCGCGAGTCGCTGCATTTGGCCGGTGATCCCGCCGCCCCCCGCCTGGTGACCACCAAAACCCATCAGGATCATACGGCGGCGATGCTGAAGTTTGCGCAAGCGAAAATCGAGCAACTCAAACGGCTGCAGTTGAACGGCTACATTCTCAAAAAAGCCTCGCAGAGTTGCGGCATGGAGCGCGTGCGCGTTTATTCGGAAAACGGCAAGCCCGCGCGCAAGGGGGTTTGCCTGTTTGCCCGGGTGTTGATGGAAAGAATGA
>CAYUVM010000673.1:0-3001 GCA_964447935.1 uncultured Cytophagia bacterium
GTAGATTGGTGTAACTGTGTTTACTTTTTAGGGGCGAAACGGGCGAAGAAGAGGCGGGAATGGGGTGTTTTCGCATATTGGCTTTTGCAGGCGTTTAAATTTTCATGTTAAGTTTGGTTCACATAACTTGACATCGCAACGCAATTTTGATACACTTTTTAATGCTGGTGTCAATTAAAATTTTTTTGTCTGACCCCATAAAACCTTTCAATGAAAAGGAGGTGATCGATCAACACATTTTGCATTTTTTAAATTCACGCTTTCACTTGCCGCCAGTGAAGGGCACAGTTCATTCTGTAATATTTTAGCAAGGAAGGCTAAATTATGAAAAAGCTCGCCCTTATTCTGTCCTGTTTTTTTCTCACCGCCATTTTCTTTTCCTGCTCGAAAGATGAACCGATTTCTCCAAATCTTACCACGCCACAACAGAAAACGTCATTAGGAAAAAACTCGAGCAGTGCGGCAGGCGACCAACTGGCTTCCATTATGGATGCCATCAACATGCAGCTTACCACCGATGGCGCCAATTATCGCGTCGGTTATGCAGAATATTTGAACGGTTCCGGAGACGAAGCCGGCGCTACCGTTATTTCCAAAGTGGTCGGCAACAAACAACTTGGACATGACTTCGTGCCTTTTGATTCACGCCGCGCCGGTTGGAGTGGATCAGCAAGCGGAAGCGACGACATCACTTATGCCATCGACCAGACCGGCGATGCGGTGCCCTCTTTAGGTGGCCTTTCCGGCGCGCAGACCACAGCAGCCATTAATCGCGCGATGGCGACGTGGGACGAGGTTAACTGCTCAACTTTGCCGCTCACCCAGAATTCGAGTTCCGGTATCGATATCGGCGTTGTGGCGTTTTTGAACGGCTTCGGTGGCAGCCCGTTTATTGTTGCCGATGTGCAACACGCCGGCTGGAGAGACATTGATTTTGCGCCCGGAATTCTCGGTGTGACGTTCACCTTCATCTTCATCAACCCGGATGGCAGTCCAACCGACATCGACAGCAACGGCAACCTCGACGCCGCTTTTCGCGAAATTTATTACGATCCCAGTTTCACCTGGCGTGACGATGGTGTTAACAACATCGATGTTGAAACT
The DNA here is from genome assembly GCA_964447935.1 of uncultured Cytophagia bacterium. Classification (GTDB taxonomy): domain Bacteria; phylum Zhuqueibacterota; class Zhuqueibacteria; order Zhuqueibacterales; family Zhuqueibacteraceae; genus Zhuqueibacter. The sequence continues at coordinate 1,105 of CAYUVM010000673.1, forward strand.
GTTGCGTTGCACGAAGCCGGTCACGGGCTCAGCCAGGCCCATTTTGGCAACATTTTTATCAAAAATGACGGCAGCATTCAAGCGGCACCGCGCGCCGTCATGAACGCTTTCTATTTCTCGCCGCAACGCACGCTGCTCGGCACAGATAATGGCGGCCACTGCAGCAACTGGGCCAATTGGCCGAATAATTAATTTTTGAAAGTTCCATTTTACTGATATATGAAAAGGGCATTCATTGTGAATGCCCTTTTTCGTTGGAACATTGAATCATGCTGTATTGCCGAAAATAACATGTTGAATTATCCAGCGCGCTTCAACTGCATCAACAATTTTAATTCATCCGTTGCCGCAATCAACTCCTCTGTGCTCATCTTCCGAAACCGCTCCGGCAGCAGCGCGGGATAGGAGCAGTGCATCGCTGCTACATGCATTTGAAACTCGCGCTCGCGCACGATGGACATGCCGGTGCGCCAGGAGTCGAGAACTTGCAGCACGTTGATTGTGGGATTTTTTCGGCGCGCGTGCAACATCTCGGCAGTGAGATTGCGGAAATCGCGCGCGGAGAAGTTGGCGGTTTTGGCGATGAAGTTATCCCAATCAGCAGGGGAGAGGTTGTCGAGTGGAATGCCTTTGCGTTTGAACAGCTCGCGGAGAAATTCGACGCGCTTTTCGCCTTCGGGATCGAACACGGCGATTTGAATCGGGCTGCGGCTTTTCACATCGGGGTCAAGCTCGTCGGGGCGCGAGGTCATCAAGCCCCACAACACTTTCACCAGATTGCGCTCGTCGCCCATCATTTGGATGATGTTGCCCGCCAGTTGTTTCTCCGCCTCGTGCGTCGTCGCCGAATGCACCGAGCCGAAAGCGGTGTGCGCTTCATCGACGAGAATTAAAATTTTTCCGAACGTCAACACGTACCAGCGGAACAGTTCAAACACCACCGAAGTTTGACCGTAATACATGCTGCGCATGTTTTTAATGCGAATGACGACGCGGCCGGATTTGGCGGCATAGGCTTGCAAGAGAAACGTTTTGCCGCCACCGTTCGGGCCGGAGACCAACACCGCAGACACGGCGGTATCGCGATGCTCGCAGCGCTCGAACACGTCATCGAGAATTTGCTTGTGCTCGTCGTTGCCGATCACCGCATCCGGGCCGAATGCCGGAATCTCGACTTCGATGATATCGCCCAAATGCTCGCGCAGCAGATTGTTGATCTCGGCCATCAACATCGCGCGCGTCACTGTCGTTTTTGTGCTAACGGCTTCCTCGAAAATATCTTTGATCACTTCGAGCGTTAATCCCGCGCTGTCGGCAATAAATTTCTCCTCGCCGCCTTCGAGTTGCAGCGACTCGCCTGACTTTGGATTTTTCAGAAAATGCTCGACGAATTGCCGGCGCTGGGTTTCATCCGGCATTGGAATCGAAAGACTCGACGTATGTGGCAAAGACCGCAGCAAGCTGTTGATTTCGGAATTGGTGCGACTGAGTAAAATAAAAAAATCTTTCTCCTCGCGAAACTCTGGTTGCGTCAGCCACGCATAAAAAAACGCCAATCGGTTTTTATCCAACTCCGGCAGGCGATTAATCTCGCCCTCGGGAAAAAGCGTGCCGGCCAAGCGCACAATGATGGCCAACGGTTTGAGCTCTTTGTGTGTCTTTCTAAAACGCACCATGCGATCCGTCAAATGCTTCAACATTACCAGCGCCGCGAGCGATTGGAACGTGTTGTTCGCCAGCATTTTGCGAAATTCTTCCACATCTTCCGGGCGCATCGCCTCCGCCGGCAGCAAATGTTCGAGCGATTTCCACACGCGCGCAAAATTCAGCTCGTCGTCTTCGCTTAAAAAAGTCACGCCCGCCATATCCACAAATACGACGGTGAATTGCTCGCGCA
>CAYUVM010000674.1:0-3000 GCA_964447935.1 uncultured Cytophagia bacterium
GCGCTTTGACTGGTATTGGTTACCACGAAATGTATTTCGCTGTAAGTGGTGCCGTATGCTGACTCGACGAAATCAATGTTCGGCGTCACGTCCAAAACGCGCTTGGTCGCTGTGCCGATTTCCACGGCCTTGATGGCAATCGCCGGGTTCGTCGTCGTAAAACGCGCGCGTAAATTGGCGCCAAACTTGAAAGACAAATATTCCGCCGCCAGAATTTGCACGGTGCCATTGGTCGTGCCGACATTCGGATTAGCCAGCAGACGCCCCGCGGCTTTGGGAAGATTGGGATAGGTATAGCCGTAAGCCGGATTTACGGTTTTATCATCCAAAATATTGGCGATCACGAAGTTTTGGAAAATTTCATTAAAGCGCAACGGCGAGCCGATGCTCTGCAACGCCGCGTCCAAACCCAGCGCGCCGTCTTGCCCGTTTTGCACCAACGGCTTGAACACGCCGGCGCCGACTTGATCGCGTACATAGGTCATAAACCGCGCGGCCCGTGAGTAATCGCTGAGCTCGCTTTGCCAGGAAAGGAGATTAACATTGGTGTTGCTTACATACCCGGATTGATCATAAATCGGGTAACCACAAATCACTTCCGCGGCCAGCGAGCAGCCTTCGTTGATGAACGTCAATTCGTTGGTGTCATAATTGGAATGAATCAAATGCTGAAACTCGTGAGCCAGCGTGCTCAGTGCATATTGTAAATTGGCTGCATTACTTAATAACACCGGGTTGGCATCAATGTAGACCATTTCCGCAAGATTGCTTTGCGGCACCGCAAGCTGGTTCAGCCTAGTGAAGTATCCGCCAACAAACGCGCCAGAGCCGATGTTGCTATACTGATCTTTGATGTCCAAAATCAAAATAATGATCTTGTCGTCGGTATCCACATTCGACGGCGTGCCAAAACTGTCGATGCTCGTTTGATAGATTCCCTTGGCCGTGTTGGCCGGCGTGCTGGAATCGAAAGCGTTGACGAAAGCGTCCACTGCGGCTTGATTGACGCGATTGAGCCAGAGCGCGTCTTCGACAAAGATATAGCCACGAGTTCCGACAGCGCGGCAGGTTGAGGGCACGAGATAACGTTGCTGGGTTCTGAAATCATCGGCATACCAGGATTTTTGTGAGCCCACGACGAAATTCCATGCGGTTTTTTGCAACCGATCTACCTCGTTCCATTCGGGATGGCGGGCAAGATCTGCCAGCGCTTGCTGCTCTTGCTCCCACAGCATTGGCGCGCCGCATGCGCCATTCGGGCGAGAGGCGATAACAGCTGCGGTGTTTGCGGATAAATCACTTTGTGCTTGCACGAAGAGCGGATACAGCGTGATTAAACTAAAAACAAAAATACATATCCTGCGCATAAAATCCTCCGTGAATAAAAAAAAGGCGATGGATAAAAGATGAGTTGATTAACGATTAATATATTGAACGGGCCTAATCGCGCTTGACCGTTTGGGCTTGCATGACCTGCAGGGATTGGCCTTCGGGTTTTTGCGCGCCGGTTTTGCCGGTCACGCGAACGGCTTGCCCTTGCAGTTGCAATAAGGACATTTGAATCTCTTTGGGGCAATCGAGCAGATAAGTCCGGCCATCAGCGAGCTTGAGAGTGAGCTGGGTAAAGGGTTCGTTGCCGATCACATAAATTTGACCAACATATGTTTGCGGTTGCTCGAGGGCATTTTGTGAAGCGCGGCAGGAGAATAAAAAACAAAAACTCAACCCGACACAAACCAATAAACATTGGTGACGAAACATCCGCGTCGACTCCGTGGAAAGGGGGGATGGAATTGCTGCCGGAAATTAGTTGTGGCAGCGAGTCTAAAAGAGCGGCTTACCATTATACGAACTTGGCGCAGGAATGTCAAGTAGATTTTGGCTGCGAAATATGCTTCTCTTCTTGAACTCAATTTAGTTTTTCACTCGCATATTGTAACCAGCTATTTTCAATCGTTTTGATATCGTCTCCCCAAAGCTCGCGGCAGGCTTGGGTGAATGGCGTTTTCTCGCCCAGCCGTTGTAAAAGCCGGTTAATTTTTGCAATCGACAATTGGGTTTCGAGAAATTGGCCGAGATAATAAAGTTGAAAATATAACTGCTCGGCTTCGGCTTGGTTCGCCATCTGCGCCAGACGCCTTTCCAATTGCTGCCATTTCAAGCCCGCGCGCTCAACTTTGCGGCGCGCCGGCTTGAGCAAGGCAATTTCGCCGGAATGGTAAATCGCCAGAGCTTCACTGAGCCATCTCGGGCTGTTGCCCTGGCTTTGTTCTTCCACCAAATGATGCATCAACTCGTGACGCAGGGTGATTGTCAAAATCCCGCGTTCGCGCAAGACGCGTAACGGCTGCAGATAAATGACGCGGTCGCGATAAATCGACGCTTGCCACCACGGCTGCCGTGTCATCTGACAAAACTCATACGTCGTTGCGCTTAAACGAATTTCCACTGGTGCCGCAAAAGCAAAGTCGTGCTTGGCTGCCAATTCTTGCCGTGCGTTTGCCGCTACTGTCAAAATCTCGCGGGCGTCAGATTCGGTTCGCGGATTAGTGAAACGAATAATAATTTTGTTGTCCGCAATCTGTAGGGGCGTAACCGTCTGACCGCCGGCAATACCGGGGAGCAGCGTGCAACACAATATCCACAGCCGATTTTTCATGGCAATCGAACAATTTTGATAAACTGGAAATAGGCTCACGAGTGAAAATTAATTCAATCGCTTTGCAAAGTCAATTGAATTTCCCACAAGATAAGGCTTGCGCTTTAACCGCCGAATGCTTAAAATTTCAAAATTCCTTTTTTAGCTCGGCGGTGAATTAATCATGGAAAAATCATGAAAAAAATTTTGCAGCGATTTTTACTCGTTTTGGGGCTGGCGTTTATTGTTATCCAATTTTTCGGGCCGGCAAAAACCAATCCGGCAGTTGATGAAACTAAAACCATTGCGGCGGGCGGGCCATTACCAACAGAAATCGCAATTGCACTCGAACGCGCCTGCAA
>CAYUVM010000675.1:0-2980 GCA_964447935.1 uncultured Cytophagia bacterium
CGCAGTATTTGCAAATGGTCGCCGAGAAAACCACCGATCCGCAAATGCAGGCGATCATCGCCAAGCGCTCACCGCGCATCGAGCAATTAGTCATTACCGAATTTGGCAAGCAGCGCGTGGATCGCTGCATCACCTGCCACACGGCAGTGGATGATCCGCGTTTTGCCGAGGCGCCTCAGCCATTTCGCACGCATCCTCCGGTCGCGGGGAATCATCCCTACCGCACGTTTGGTTGCACGACCTGCCACGCCGGCAATGGCCGCGGCCTCGCCACCAAAGATGCGCACGGTGAATCGAAATTTTGGACGGAGCCGTTGCTCAAGGATGCTTACATTGAATCCGGCTGCGCGAAATGCCATCCGGCGCCCTTCCTTGAGTCGACGCCGATTCTCCGCCAGGGTGCGGCGTTGTTTCAAACCAAAGCCTGTTACGGTTGCCATAAAATCGAAGGCGTGTCCGATGGCAAGCTTGGCGTCGAGCTGACACGCGTTGGCGCAAAGTGGCCGAAAGAATATTTGCACGAATCGATTGTTGAACCGAAAGCCAATAATATCGAATCGATTATGCCGAAGATGACTTTGACCGAAGAAGAAACGCAAGCACTGACGATTTATTTGATGAGTCTCACCGGCGAAAATCTCATGCAAGGCCCGGTCACAAAATTTGTCAGCGTCAAAGATTGGAAGGCGCAAAAGCCGGAAGAGATTGCCGTGTCCGTAGAAGCCGGCCAAAACGTGTTTGAGCAAAAAGCTTGTAACGCCTGCCACACGATCAACGGCGCGGGCGGCAAAATTGGACCGGATCTGAGCGTGTATGGCTTGCAGCGCACAAAAGAATGGATGATTCAACATCATCTCAATCCGCGCTCGGTGATCGGGGGTTCGATTATGCCAGATTTTAGATATTCGTCATCCGAACTGGAGGCGTTAGCGCTATATCTTGGCTCGTTGAAGGAATTAAAAGTCGACAACGAAAAAATTTACAGTGTTGAAGCACAACCCTAAACGTGTCATTCCGTAGGAATCCTGTTTACGCTCAGCACTCGGCGTGAATTTAAACGGATTCTTTCAGAATGACATGCGAATAGAGAATTCAATAACCCTTTTCCGCGATGATTGAGTACAGCCTAATTTTCATGGCCGGATTATTGGCGAGCATGCACTGCCTCGGCATGTGCGGGCCGATCGTGTTGGCGTACTCAGTGGCGAAAGACGTAGAGCCGAGAACGGCGGGAAGTAAAAAGGGCGCTGGTGCCGTGATGTTGCACGCGGCCTACAACGGAGGACGGATTTTTTCATACGCGTTGTTAGGTGCACTGGCCGGCCTCGTCGGGCTGACTTTCAGTTCGTTGAATGTGGTAACAGAAACGGTGGCGATTGTTGGTGGCGTCATCATGCTGCTCGCGGGATTGAGCATGTTCGGTTTGCTACCGCTCCCGACGCAATGGCTGCCGGAGAATGCAGCGGGCGTGTTGCGCCGATTGCATCGCGCCTTGTTGTTGAAGCGCACATTCACGAGCAAATTCGCGCTGGGCTTGTTAACGCCACTGTTGCCTTGCGGCATTCTATATGCGATGGTCGCAAAAGCAGCGACCGTAGGCAGCGTTGCCGGCGGGGCGTTTACGCTGGCCGTATTTGGCGCCGGCATGACGCCAGCGCTGGGATTGATGGGCAGCTTCTCGGCATTTTTTTCGCTGCGCCTGCGCAAAGGTGCACAACAACTCGCCGCGGCCACGATTGCCCTGATGGGCGTTATTCTGATTTTGCGCGGCTTGCACGTGCCGTATCTGGCTTGGTTAACCGGGCACGCTGCGCAAACAGCGCCGTGCCATTAGCTTTTAATACTTTCGTAGTAGTGCCTCAGGCGCTCAATGCTGATTGCGAAGCCACAATTGCAATTCAACCCAAATTTTTTATAACTTTGCAAGTTTGACGCCTGAAGGCGTAACTACAAACAAGGTGAGATTGTTATGCCTCTCAATACAAAAAGAAAGTTTTTAACTGCGCTCGCTACACTTAGCGCAACCATATTCATGACGTTCCTTATCAAACTCGCCCCAATTCTTGGTAAAGAACAAGCGCCGGTAAAAAATCCCAAGCCGCTGACGGCTGAATCAATCAAAGCCGGCGAGGCGATATTTTTTGAGTATTGTGCCGGTTGCCACGGGCGGCGCGCAGATGGCCGCGGCTTGCAATCGCTTAATCTCAACCCCAAACCGCAAAATTTACGCAACGCCCAATTCGTGAAATATCTCACCGACGAGCGCCTCTTTACCTCGATCAGCGGCGGGGTGCGCGGCACTGCCATGCAGGCCTTTGAGTTAATGCTCACTTCCGATCGGCGTTGGGACGTCATCAATTATATCCGCTCGTTGACGGCTGATGATCAAATCAATTTGCCAAACGCCACCGGCTTTCAAACCGTCGCGGACTCAAGCAAAAATCCGCTGGGAAAAAATGAAACGACTATCGCGCAAGGCCGCAAAATGTTTATGAACTATTGTGCTTCCTGTCATGGCGCTGCTGCCGACGGCAAAGGCATTGTTGCGTCCAACTTGGTACCCGCGCCGCGCAATCTGGTCGTCGTCACCTCGTGGGGCGAAAAGCCGTTTGTCGATTACCTCAGTGACGCGCGCCTGTACGACTCGATTACCAATGGCGTTCCCGGCACCTCGATGCTGCCGTGGATTGGCCCGCTCTCCGACGCCGACCGGTGGGCCACAATTTTATTTCTCCGCAGCGAAGCGGATAAAAACCGCGATAAAGAACCCCTGGCGGTTGGAAAGTAATTGTCAGTGTTCAGCATTCAGATTATTGTTACAAGCAAATTAACTGAGAAGAAGGGAGTGAAAACATGGCACAAGAAGCAGTCGCCGGCAAGATTCTGCACGAGGACAAAAGCGCTCGCATGTTTATTTACATGTCAATCACTTTTTTTCTGGTGACGATTTTGGTCGGCCTCATCATGGCGATCAAATTTA
>CAYUVM010000676.1:0-2978 GCA_964447935.1 uncultured Cytophagia bacterium
GTATGCCAAACAGTTTCTCGCCAAATACGCATGAAGCCAAGGCCTGCGGTAAAATGTTTTCCTGTTAAGTTTGAGAAAAATACTTGGCGAGCGGCTCCGCCCATTTGACGAACCGCGGCACCCAAACAACATCCACGGCAAAAATATCAAGTCGCGAACTTTTGCTGCGTAGCGCGCGAGTGAGCAATTGTTTTCTCTCGTTGGTGCTAAATTTGGTGAACGGTAAATTGACCGGAACGACCTCGAAACGTCCATGATACGTTTCGTTGAAGCGATTGATAACTTTTTGGTGGGCTGCCGAAATGTTGTCGGCAAAATAAATTTGGGTGGCATTTGCGATGGGGGCCTCCGCAATGCCAATCGGCATAAAAACAAAAATGAAGAGCGCGACTCCAGCAATAACAACCGACACGATCAATAAATTGGTGCCAGTAAAAAGGCGATCAAACATAACACGGACCTCTGGGATACAGTTGTTGCAGCCTAAATTTAATCTTTTGCCAGTGTTTGTCAATAAAAATATAAAAATCGGCCATATTTATTTTACGATCTCGCTCCGGGGCGACATGGATTTTGAAACAAAAAAACTCAGAGAAATTTCAAGCCCAAAGAACAACATCTGCAATCTGGCTACATCGCGTTGCGCGCGGACGCATTCGGTTAGTAGGCATTGATAAAAATTCAAACTTTGGCGGTGAAAATAACGCCCTTACCTTGCGGCTATGATTTGGTGGGTAACGCTCGAGTGAAATGAAAAAATGGATGAAAAATAATGCAGGAGTTTATAGGCGCAGGACATGCTATAAAAGTACAATACTCATAAAATACTTACGCCTCACGGCTTGAATGCTTCAATCGGGACCGGGTTATAATCGCGTACGGCCTGCCGGACTTTGCCGTTCTCCACTACGGTGGCGACTTCATACCAACTTGGTGCAACACCTTTCGTTGTATCGTAAATGAGGAACGTTGAAGCGATGTTCTTTTTTTCTCCTTTGGCTGATGGATTGTAACCCATAATGGCACCGGGATTGATGATGTCGATCTGGCCCAAGCGCTCGTGCCGGCATTGGTGGTTGTGGCCGTAGAATACAACATCGTATTTACCCGAGGCCGCAATCGGCCGGGCAAGGTAATTAAAATGGTTAACCGCAATACGTTTGCCGTGAATGGTCGGGTCAAAAAAACGATCGGCTTTCGTCTCGTGATCAATAAACTCCTGGCGAGGCCGCAGCCGTTCATTCTCAACCATAAATTCGGCGAACTCGCCATACAATCGCACATGATCGGACCCGGCCTGTTGTGTAATCCGAAAGAGATCGGCATCATTGTTTCCGAACACGATGTGGAGGGGTCTGGAGAAGCCTTCCTTCAACAAGCCGATGACAAAAGGAGAACATAAATCACCACAGCAGATCAAGGCCTCGGGGTTTTGTGCTTGAATGGCAATAAGAGCGGCTTCGAGTTTCCAGACGTGATCATGGATGTCAGAAATAACTGCAATTCTCATGGGTATTCCTCGCTTTTCAATCCATTGAAATAGATCGACCTCACGAAATAGCTTGCACAGCGTGTGAAGTTCCCCGGCTATGCTCACCGTGCTCTTTGTGCTACGACAACCCCTTCGCCCGCCGAATGAACCACTCGGCTGCGAGCAGCACCGCGATGGCGAGAAAGAAAATCGGTGCGTCCCAAATTTCTTGTTCGGTTAATTTGGAATAAGAACTTTTGGAAACGGTGATGGCGTCTGGTAAATTTTCCGCGTCGTTGAGGTGAAAGTAGCGGCCACCGGTCACTTCGGCGAGGCGTTGCAGCAACGGCGCTTGCAAATCGGCATGCATCAACTCCGCGTGCGAAGGCTCGACGAAAAAAGCATTTTCGGCTTTGCCAAGAAAATGGCCGGCTTGATTATGCGCCAACACCTCGATTTTATATAAACCTTCTTGCGGCGGTTCAAAGTGCGCTAAGTAGTTGCCGGGCTGCTGCAAGTCCGGGCTGGCGGTGAGTGCCAACGGTTCACCGTTCGGCGTGAGCACGCGTAACTCGACGTTGGCGCTCTCCTGCGCCGTAAAGCTGCTATCCATCACACTCACCTGCATGGTCATGGATTCATGCGGCGAATAACTTTCGCGCGCCAAACTGATGCGAACCGGATCGGGCGCTTGCAAACTCAACCAGCGCAGGAGTTGCCGCCAGAAACGTTCATGCATCATGTCACTATGTTCAAGTTGCATTTGCCAGCGCCATGTCGTGCTCGTCGCCAACACACCGGTGCGGCCGTGGCCAAAGCGTTGCGTCGCGAGCAAAATGCGCGGGGCTTGGGTTTGATGCATCGGATGCACGGCTAGAATACTCGCGCCGGGCTTAGCGGGGCCGAGCGGGTTGTATCCTTGCAACAGCGGCAAATTTTCCCAGCGTTGATTGTTCGTCATCGGATCGGGATCAAGCTGCAACAGCGGCGAAGCCAATCCTTCGGGCGTCGGCGTGAAACGAAATTCTTCCTGCAATTGCGGCGGAAACGCGCGGCCATCCGCCTCCGGCACTGGTGGTAGCTGCACGGGCAAAAGCTCATCAATGGCCGTGTTGCTGTAACCGCCTTGCGAAAGCGCGTGCATGCCGCCGAGCATCATAAAACCGCCGCCGCGTTCGGCCACAAACTCGCGAATCAATTCCAATTGGGCTTTGGAGAAAAACGAGGCCGGCATGCTGCCGATCACTACGGCTTGGTAACCGAAGAGTTCCTCGCGCTTGATGGGGAAGCCGTCCCGCAACTCACTGGCGCTACGCAGGCCCAGCCGCAAAAATTTCTCCGGGCCGGTTTTGAGCAGCGCCGTCAGTTGCAAAGCCGGATCACCGTCAAGCGCGCGAGCCAGAAATTTAAATTCCCACGGGTGCAATTCTTCCACATAAAGAAGGCGGCCGCCGCGGTCGCGGCTGTCGATCAACAAACTCGCTTCATTGTTCGCCGTCTCCGCTTC
>CAYUVM010000677.1:0-2974 GCA_964447935.1 uncultured Cytophagia bacterium
TACCCGTTTCCAAAAAGCAAAAGATACCGGCAAAAACTTTCTTGTTGAGCAAGCCCGGCGCCAAAGCGATTTTATTCCAGGAGACAACCGTTTATGAACTGCCACCGGCTGCTTATTTTTTTGTTGACGACATTTTTCACAAGTCCCGCGTCGACCTGGTGGCGGCTTTGACACGCATCGAAGCGGAGCAATTACCGGTCAATACGCGGGAGCCGGGCCGGGAAAATCGCAAAACGCTGGGTTTAATTTACGGTGAGGCACCGGAAGCAAGCTCTGTGGCTGGGGCGATTCCTTTTGAAGCGGAGAGAGCATCAGCGATTCACTGGTTTGCCGCGCGTGGCCAATACGGCGCAGCGCTGCTTTCTTTGAAACGTGCGATGACGAAATTTCCCGCGCTTTATCTCCGGCAAACTTATGCCGAGCAACTGCTCTCGCTCTACAGCCACTTGGAGCTTTACGGCTTTCTGCTGGAAGAATCAAATCGCCTGCTGGCCCTCAAAAGCTCCGAGGCCTTTCATCGCATCGTCAAAGATTGGAATGAAACGGCAAAACGCAAACTCGTCAAGTTGGAAAACCGATAGCATGAGAAAAGGTGGGAAGACATCATTCGATTTTTCGATATTATTTAGTGGATACGATGAGTCCTCGATGGGCAAATTTTAAAACCGCCGCCTTTCCCGTCAACTTATTTTGCACCGCCACGTTGGCCATCGCCTCGGCAATTTTCCGAGCTTGACGTTTCGAGCCAATGGCCAGAATCGTTGATCCCGACCCGCTGAGAAACGCCGCAAACGCACCGGCGCTGTAAGCGGCAGTGATAAAATCATCAAATCCCGGAATTAGCGCTTTCCGATACGGCTGGTGCAGCCAATCCTGCACGCCAAATTTGAGCAAAACCTGATTGCGTTTGGCAAAGGCGGCCACCAGTACGGCGACACGTTGGACGTTTTTCACTGCATCTTCGCGCGACAAAATTTCGGGAAGAACCCGGCGCGCGTCATGTGTGGCTATTTCCAGATCGGGGATGAATGCCACCGCCACCCAATCTGCCGGTGGCAAAAAGCGTTGAAGTTTGACCTCCCTATTTTCCACGCCATTCACCGTCAATCCACCGAGCAGCGACGCCGAGGCATTCTCCGGATGCCCTTCCATTTCATTGGCAAGATCGAGTAGTTGTTGTTGCGATAATTTTTTGCCGTGCAGCAAATTCGCACCGGCCAGCCCGGCCACAATCGCCGCGCCGCTGGAGCCTAACCCGCGCTTGAGCGGAATCGAATTATTCATTTCGATCCGCAGCGGCGGCGATTCGCAACCGAGTTTCTGGCAAGCGCGATCAAAAGCTTGCAATAACAAATTGTCTTGTTCTTGCTCAAGCAAATCCGCGCCTTCGCCTTGTGCACGAATGTGTCGCCCGGCAATGCCGATTTCAAATCTCACCGTGAGCGGCAAGTCAATCGCCAAACCCAGTGCATCAAATCCGGAGCCGAGATTGGAAGTCGAGGCTGGAACCCGGATCGTTATTTTACGCTTTAAAAATTTATGCATTCTCGTGTTCTTACTTTTTAAGAAATCGGCTTCCGGGTTTTTCCGCTGCGCTGCCTGCCGCGCACAACGGGCAATTTTCCGGCGAATAGGTTTCCGGCGCCAATTGTAAAGTCGAAAGCAACGGCGCGCCGAAATTGGCTTTGCCCGCACTGCGATCCACGATACAGAACACGCCGATCACTTCGCCACCGGCTTCCCGTACCACATCAATGACTTCCTGCACGGAGCCGCCGGTCGTCACGACATCTTCGCAAACTAAAACTCTTTCGCCCGCGCCAAGATTAAAGCCGCGCCGCAGACTCATTTTGTTAGCCTGACGCTCCGCAAACAACACGCGGGTTTTTAGCAGCCGCCCAACTTCATGCGCCACGATAATTCCACCGACGGCTGGCGCAATTACAGCATCAATTCGTTGTTGTGAAAAAATTTGTTGTGCTACCCGGCATAACTTTTCCGCGTGTTGCGGATATTGCAAAACTTTGGCGCATTGAAAATATTGCGGACTGTGCAATCCCGAAGTGAGTTGAAAATGGCCTTCCAATAAAGCTTCCGTTTCACGGAAGAGTTGCAGAGTCTCTTCGGCGTTCATGATTTTTTCATTGTGTGATTTAGGACTTCGGACCTTATTGCATCGCGCATCTTTTCCGCCGCTCGCGCTGCGGCTTCGGCAAAATCCTTCCCGGTCTCCGCGAAAATAATCGAGCGGCTTGCATTGATAATCGCCAGATCGCCCGTTGCCGTTGCGCCGATTCGCACCGCGGTTTCCAGATCGCCGCCCTGCGCGCCGACGCCGGGAATGAGAAACGGCAAATCCGGACACGCTTGCCGTGCCTGCTGCAACTCGCGCGAATGCGTCGCCCCCACAACTAAACCGGCATTGCCGTTTTTATTCCATTCCTGCACTTGCGTGGCAATATGCAAATACAACGGTCGCGTGCGATCCGGAAAATGCTGAATAACACCGCTGCCCGGATTTGAAGTGCGGCAGAGAAAAAATGCGCCTTTGTTCGTATCGTCGAGAAACGGCTGCGCCGCGTCCTCGCCTAAATATGGATTCACCGTTACCGCGTCAAACGGCAGCTCGCGAAAAACGGCATCCGCATACAAACGCGCGGTGTTGCCAATATCGCCGCGTTTGGCATCGGCAATTTTGATTACGTTATTGGGCAGCGCGGCGGCCACCGCATGCAAAGCTTCCCAGCCACTTTTTCCCAATGCTTCAAAAAAGGCAAAATTAATTTTGAATGCCGCCACAAACGCGCTGGTGGCAGCGATAATTTCTTGGCAAAATGTAATAACGCCTGCCGAGGTGCGCGGCAAAGCCGCCGGAAGTTTTTGCAAGTCCGGATCGAGGCCGACACACAACAGGCTCCGGCGCTCGCGCAGGGTTTGCTGGAAATGCGTGATAAAACTTTCCGCCGCAGAATTT
>CAYUVM010000678.1:0-2965 GCA_964447935.1 uncultured Cytophagia bacterium
CACCGGCCAATGCGCGACGGAAAATATCCGGATTATTCAACGCGGCCACAAATTGCGAGCGCGGGGATAAGCTTAAATTGCGGGCGGTCCACCGTTCAAAATTACCGCCGAATTTAATTTCGTGCGAGCGATACTGGGTGGTAAAAGCCACTGATCCGCCGATGTAGGTGCGCTTGCTTTTGTTATAAGCCACCACTTGCCCACCGGAAGGAAAGCCGGGCGCGTTGAAATCAAAACCATTAATGTCGAACGTATTGCCGCCGCGCCACAAACTGGGGTTCTCCCAACTATAAAACTGAATTCCTTCTTGCGCATTCGCGGTGCTATCCCAATACGCCCAGAAATTATGCTTGAAAACTGGGTCAAAAAATGCAGCCCGCCGATCGAAATAATTGACATTGACCTCATAAAACGAACGCGTGCCCAACAAATGCGTGAATTTTAAATTAGCCAAACCTGAACTCAACTCATCCTGGCGGGTACGATCCAGGTTAAATATGTTAGCGGGATAATTGGGAAAACCGCCGATGCCGTCCTGACGCTGAAAGCTCAACGATCCGCCGACGCGCAAGATAATGGGATTCGCATCGTACACCAACGTGCCGTTGCCGGTCCATTGCTGGCGAGCAGTATTCGGCAAAAGGCCGTCGCGCATGTGAATGCCTTTTTGCTGAACCATTGCTTCCAAAGGATCGCCGCTATTATTCGTGAAAACCAACGGGAAATTGTGTTCATCCACATAGGTGGGCGCGTGATTGAAATCGAAACCCTGCCAAAATTGCGCCACGCGATCGCGATCAAAAATATTTTGGCCGGCGATAAAGAAACGCATCCGATCGTTGGTCAACGGCACCGGGCCGCTTAAGGTGGCGGTTAAATCCGTACGCCCGTACGAATACGTATTAAGAAGTTTTTCCCCGGCGCCGGAAAAATTATCGGTTTCTCCCTGGAAGGAAAAATGATAATCCTTGCTACCGGATTTCAAGGTCTGCCGCACAATACCGGCGTTGGCGCCGCCAAATTCGGCATTAAAACCACCCGCCTGAATCTGCAATTCTTCCAACGCTTCTGGAATGACATTAATTGCATTGTTACCAGTATTGGCATCGCGCGCATCCGCGCCTTCAAGGTAGAAACCGACCTCGTCATTGCGGCCACCGCGAATAAACAACAAACCGTTTTGCACCACCACGCCGGGCTGCAGAGCAATCACGGCGCCGACCCCGCGAACCGGCAGGTTTTGAATATCTTCGGCGCTGGCAATGCGAACGGCATTGGTGGCGTTCTTATTCACCAATGGTTTTTCAGCGATGATATTCACTTCGCCCACTTCCACAGCGGCCGAGGGCATTTTAAAATTAGATTCCGTCGTCAAATCGGCAATCACGCGAAGATTGGCGATGTTGACTTCCTGATAGCCGACAAAAGTCGCTTTCACGGTATAAATGCCGGCGGGCACATTGAGAATGACAAACTCGCCGTTAAAATCCGAGGCAGCGCCCAGTGTCGTGCCGACCACAACAACATTCGCGCCCGGCAGCGGTTCGCCAGAGTCGCGATCGGTGACTTTGCCTTTAATCTTTCCGGAGGTTCCCGCCAATAACAACGCCGGCAGCAGTAAAATCGACATCCACAGTGCGAAAAAATTTCGTTTCATGGTTTCCTCTCAAATAAATTTTAAGATTATCCAACCGCTGATCATCTCAATCATCAGCAAGATTTGCAAACGCCAATGTCCCCGCGCTGGCGCTGCCCAGGATCACACTGGTTTGGCGCTTGTTGGCCGCGCTCAAAGTGGTGCTGGTCAAAACGGTGTTCGTGTCGCTCGTCGCCGCAACCGTAACCGTGTAATTGCCGACCGGCAATTCGAGATAGCTCGAAGCACTTTTGTAGGCGGCGTTGTTTAACCGCACGGTACGCGTGGCGCCGACAATTTTTACAAAAACCGCTGGAGCTTCCGCGGCGTGAACAATGCGCAGCAGTGCATTGTTCGTGTTAACGGGATCAAAAACCCGGCGCTCGAACAATTTGATGAACTCCCGAACCGGACCAGTTTTCGGCAAAATGACAACTGTGCCGCGCTTATACGATTCCATCGCAACCAACAAGGAATCGCCTGTGCTGAGCACCGCAAGCCGCGAGCCTGAGGGATACTGGCTGTAAGGAACGATGCCTTTAAAAGCAATGTTACCAACCGATGCGCCATCAACCGCAATCCCGACGTTGCCGACATCTCCGGCCGCGTGTACAAAGCGGAACTCTGAAATCAAATTGGGAGGTGTGGGTCCGGTCGAGGGCACATCCGCACAACCCATTAGCCAAATGGCCGCCAGTAACAGCAGCATTCCGGCCAGCGTTGTTTTAACATGCATGTACGACCCTCCTTCAAAAGGTTTGGGCGTGCAAGACTTTCGCCGCGGCAAAACAATGCCGCGGTGTAGCAATTAAAGCATTGCACACGGGGTGAATGGTTTAGGAATTATAAAAATGTAGACGTAGCAAAGCGATGGCGTCCGGACGGCGTCGGAGCTGTGGCAATTCAGCAGTTTTATATAAGAACCGCGCAACAGCCGTCCGGACGCAAAAAGTTCAAGCCCGGGCCACAGGCTCAGAAGAATAATTCAGCCAAGACGACAATGTGGCCAGTTTTTCCAGCAACGCCTCAATGTCGAGCGGTTTGGAAAAAGTTTTGGTGATTCGGCATTCGTGAGCCGCGGTTGCAATTTCGTGATTGCTATGGGCCGTCACCAGCAGCAGTTTGAGCTGTGGTTGCAAATGCCGCATTTGGCGGCAAAGCTGCAACCCATTGATGTCAGGCAAATTATAATCACAAATAACGATATCAATCGATTTGGCCAGAATCGCTTGAATGGCTTGTTGTCCACGCGTGACCCCATTGACCCGATAGCCCTCTTGTTGCAGCAGGTCTGGCAAACCAGAAAGCGTGTTCGGATCATCTTGGATG
>CAYUVM010000679.1:0-2951 GCA_964447935.1 uncultured Cytophagia bacterium
GATCATTGGCGAGAAGCGGTTTTCCGGAGGCGGTTTTGCTGCCGGCAATTACCCAATTGTTCGAAGCCATCATCGTTGGAACGATGTTATTCCATTTCACATTGACCGGCACGATACGCTCGGCGAGTTTGACTTTTTTGAGCAATTCTCTATCGAGGCCGCCCAGAATATTCGGAAAGAGTTCATCGAGTTTCTCGCGGCTGATGCCCGCCTGCACCATTTCAATAAACAGCCGCTCAATTTCCGCCTGCGATTGTGCCAACGTTAAATAGCCGGCCATCCGCGCCAGCGTGAAAATATTTTCAACCTTCCACGGCTCCGGTTGGTACCCGAGCAGCTTAAATTCCCATGGCGTTTTGCGAGAGAAATAAGCATTCACGCCTTCGCAATAAGCCGCGCAAAATATTTTCGCGGCGGGTGAAAGTTTTGCGATTTCCCCTTCCGCCCCGCCAGCCCAATTCACGCGCCGGAAAAATTTATCGACCGCGAGCATCTCATCGCTTGCTTCCAATAATTCCGAGGCGCGGCCTTCGCCGAGAATGCGCATGAGCAGCAGCTGCATGCCGCGATCCATCGCATGGCAATAACCGAGTCCCCAATATAAATCCGCTTCGACGTTGGCTTCAATATGCGGTACGCCGTGCGCATCACGCTGGATTCTGAGGCGCTCATTTTGTAATACGGAAGCTTTATTCAGCAATTTTCTTCCTCTTTTCATTGCGCTGCTACTGCAACCACCGCCAAGCGTTCCCCTTTCGAACTCACCGCCAGCCGCGTAATGCTCTTCCAACCGGCGCTGGAGAAATCGGCGATTTCTTGCCAATCCGCGCCATTTTTGAGATCGCATTGATAAAGCTTTGCCTCTTTACCCATCAGCACAATGCCTTGCGGCGTCCAAGCATAATCCTCGCTGCCGGCCAATGTTTTAACGAGTGTTGAGATGGCACGCGTTTTTAAATCAAGCTGCTTGATCAGCCATTCATTCTCCGTAACTTTGTGCACGAAACTGATCGCTTCGCGTTTGGGAATTTTGTGCAGCGAGCGTCCGATGTTTTTTTCGATCACCTCCGTCTTGCCAGTACGCGCGTCGCCAAGTTGCAGCGTCGGCGGATTGCCCAGCACAAACATCGCGACGGTATTCGCGTCGCCCCACGCGTGGTAGCCCACCGGTTTAACGTTTTCAAAAACCAACACCGGCTCGCCACCGGCAAGTGGAAATTTCCACAAACGCTGCGTAGAATCGCGCTCGACGCGAATCACCGAAAAAAACTTTCCATCCGGCGTTGGCGTCGCCGAATATTCGCTTTCAAAAGTTTTGGTGGCATTCGTTATTGCATTCTCGGCAATCTTGTATTGATAAATATCAGCCTGCCTGTCGTCGCGAATCGAGGTATAAAACAAGCTTTTGCCATCGGGCAGAAACATCGGCTGGTTGTCATAGCCGCGCCATTCGGTCATTTGCACGGGTTTGCCCAGCTCGATTTGGCCACCGCGCGTTTTTATGTCGACAAGGTAAATGTCTGCAGAGGGCGGAGCCGTTTGGCTGAGAAGGTAAATTGCATGAATCAAAACCAGCATGACAACTAAATCGTGTTTTTGAATTTGTGTTTTCATCAGCAAATCTCATTTATGGACGTTTTGATAGTTTAAAATCGAACGGTATCACAATTGGATATTTTTCTACCCTTCCTTTTCTTTTGTAAGGTGAAAATAAAATCTGCTGAAACGCCTCAATAGCGGCTTCATCGCATTCCATTCCTAGTGATTTTACAATTTTAAAATTCGTCGGGCGTCCATCCTCATTCACGATTGCTTCAACCACAACACGACCTTGCACCTTAGCTTGTATGGCTGCTTTCGGATATTTAGGAGAGGCTCGACGAAGAACTTGCGGATATTCATTATAGGGCACGAATCCGTTCTCCTTGCGCAAGCGGTCGGGAAATTTAGGAAAAAATTCAAGCCATTGCTGCATCTCCGAAGCGATATGAGCATTCTTCGGCTGATAAACAAGGCGTTTGAGGGCCGGTTGATAGATGGCATTACCACTGTCCGCTTGTTCAAGACGCAAATAACAATCGGCAAGAAAAGCATAACTTTCATAATTCAGCCACTCCCAATCCATTTTCATTTCTTCACTGAAAAGGCTACGAGCCGTTTTGAAGTCTTGTATGATATAAGCGCGATAGGCCTGAGCGAATAAAGTATCCAACTTATTGTGAAGCTCGGCTTTGGGGTCAGAGTTTTTTTTCTCTTGCGCTGAGATTTCTTTGCTGGCCGCGGCGCTTCCAATAATGACGGCAATAATGCAAACAATTTCTCTATTATTAAATTTTCGCCACCACATAAGCAAGCTCCTTTCACTGACTAGCAGGTTGTTGAAAAAGTCGGTTTTTGCTTCAAAGCACGAATTATGTAAACTTGGCACCATTATGAAACCCTTTATTTTTAGGGGTCTCATAAAGCAACATCCAAATCGCCAAGTCGCTAATTTGATAAACAAGTAGTTTTCAGCATCTTGCTAGATTGTTTTTTCACGGCGCCAGCGCCGGAGTATACGTCACAATAAACTCCAAAAATTTTGACACCTCGATCATATCTTTACCGACAAACTTAATACTGTGCGCGTCCGTGCGCTGCACATTGGACAGATACGCCAGCACTTCCGCCGGGCGATAGTTTTTGAAACGAACGTCCACCTCAATAGGCGTTTTAAGTTTATAGGATTTGAATTCTTTAATTCGGCCAATCGCTTTCTTCACTTTCTCGCGAATCAAATCAAGGCCCGCGGCGGGCGTCATGGTTTTGGCAGAATGAAAACCGTACGCCCATTTCACTATCGCCGTTTCGAGATTGCCAAGCAATGTCGTGACTTCTTTGGCAACGGCATCATCGCCGGAAATCATGATGATCGGCACATTGAAATGTCCCGCAATCGCGGCGTTGATGCC
>CAYUVM010000680.1:0-2950 GCA_964447935.1 uncultured Cytophagia bacterium
ACACAATCTATGAATCTTTATCGAAAAAAGGAAGATGGGTTCACCGAGGGGATACCATATTTCGGACGAACATAACGCTTGACGTAAAGTTCACCCGGTTGATATTCCAATTCTTCCGTGATCTCGTCGCCGATTTTTTTGAGCGCCTGGACGTCACGTTCAGGTTCCAGGCGAATTTCTTGGCGACGTAAATGCGCGGGCAGGAGATTACGGCTGGGAAGTTTGACGGAGGAAGATTTTTTCTGCCGCCGGGTGTAGGTGAGGGTGGCGGTTGCAACGGCAGTGACTTCTGACCGCTCGTCATCGAGCGCGATGGGCAATTGCTGGGCGTTCGCGATGGGCACAAAACGCTCGCGCTTCTGGCCAAAGATGAAGCGCCGCAACTGCGTGAGTTCGGCTTTCAAGGACGTCACCTCTGTGAGCAATTCTTCGTAGGTGGGTTTGGGCGTTGCCGTCATACTTGAATATAAGCACAACGGGCGCAAAAACCTGAATCTATTTTTATGCCAAAAAAATTATGCTGGCATGGACGGACGATGATAACGCCGCCGGCGTTTGATCGACAAAAGATCAATGCCTTCGAGAATCATCATCAACTCATCGTAGCGCAGTTCGAGCGAAGCGTGGTCAGAAGGCGACGTCGGAAGTTGAAACGTACCTTGCTCCAGGCGTTTGTAGAACAGCCAAAAGCCGGTGCGATCCCACAGCAGAAGTTTCATCCGGTCACGCCGGCGATTGAGGAACACGTACACATCACCGCTGGTGGGATTTTGTTGCAGGGCCGAGGTGACCACGCCTGAAAGGCCGTCAAAACTTTTGCGTAAATCCGTGGCGTGGGCATACAAGAAAAAGCGCAGCGAGGACGCGATGGGAATCATGCTCGCGTTCCTGCCGCGTGAATGAGTTGAGAAACCACCACCGCGTCGAGTGGTCCATGCAGTCGAACCACAATCCCAGAGGGATATTCAATCTCACAGGTTGAAGTTTGCAGAAGCGGTTCGGAAGCTTGAAGGCGCAAGGGAATAAAATCTGTTGGGGGCTCGGCACTTTGAAGCGGCATCGGCTTGTGAGCTTGATATTTCTTGAGCCAATAACGAAATGTCCAATATGCCAAACCGTGTTGCTGACAAAACTCGGTTTGCGACAGCTCACTCGCGAGAAACGTCTCAACCTTCTTGAACATCTCTTGCGCGTGCGAACTGTGCTGGTGTCGTGCGGCCATCCTTCTTCCTTTGTGATTCGACACAATCTACGAATCTGCTTCGAAGAAAGAAAGATGGGTTCACCGAGGCGATACCCAGCAAAATTGGAAATTTAAAAGTTAATCCACTTTCGATTTCAAATCAAGATGGGTTCACCGAGGGAGTCGCTGAAAAAGAAAAACTTAATTTCCCGTGTTACTGTCGATAGCAGCAATACGCTCGAGTGGATTATTAAAATCAAACCCAAACAATTTTGGATTCTCGCCGATCACCGCTGCCGAAAAAATTTTGAAAACGTAATCGTACGTTTCCTGCGGCAGGTCGCGGCGATAATCTTGCAGCAGCCGCCAAAAATTTCGCTCACGCGGATTGGATGGCATTTGCTTGATGCGCTTAATGACGCGGTTTTCGCCCCAATTGTACGACGCCATAACCAGCAGCCCCGAAGCTTGCGCGTCGGTGTCGTAAATGAATTTCAAATATCGCGCCGCCGCCGCCGTGGACTTCTCGAAATTATGGCGGTCGTCGCGAGGATCGGGTTGCCGCACATCGACCAACGGCCCGGTGCTCAAGCCATATTGCTGCGCCGTCGCCGGAATGAATTGCCACATGCCTTTGGCGATGCCGAAGCGCGTCGGCGGACCGCAGGTGTTGACATTAAAATCGCTTTCCTGCAGCGCCAAATAAAAAAACTGCGGCGGCAACGATTGCTCTAACAGCCTTTGCGTGATGCGCGCGGTGTAGCCGTTCGTTGTAGCGCGGCGAATCGCCTCTTCCAAACGATTGGAGGTGCGCCATTGATCGATGTAGGCGCGGACCTCCTGCACGAAATCCGGCGGCATATCGACTTCGCACTCGCCAAACTTGCGCGCCAGACGAAAAATGATCTTCTCGTCCTCGCTCATCTTGTTGCGATACAGCCCCAGCTCGTCGATGAAGAAATCATAATTGTGGTTCAACTCGTCGAGCTTGGCGCGGTTGCGCCTAGCCGCGACGATGTTGGAATTGCCAGCGAGCGCCACGTCGCGATCGAGGCGCGAAATCTCCAGCTCCAGCGTTTTCATGCTGTAAAAAAGCTCGCGCGCCAGCGCTTGCTGATTTTTTGCTTTATGGCGCTGATGCCAGGCATAGCCGCCGGCGCCGAGAAAAAGCAAAAAGATGACCGCGATAATGGCAAGATAGCGGCGTTGCTGTTTTTTTTGCACGTGCCGAAACGCCTCGTGCAATTTTCGCATCTGCGTGTCCGCCGGCTTCGGGGCCTGGTCGCTCAAATATTGCTGCGCGTATTGCGTTAACGACAGATCCCGTTCCGGCTGCGCATGTGGTTTGGTGAGATCGGTAACCGTATCGAGCGCCAAGAGCAGCGCCGGCCCCTCGTGGCCCAGCTCGATGCGCGTGGGACGGGAGAGAGGCACGCGCGTAATTTTCGCGCCGTCGACATACGTGCCATTCGTGCTCATCAAATCGCGAATCCACCAGCGCCCGCTTTCAAAGGCGACTTCCACGTGATTGCGGCTGACGTCGTCGTCTTGCAATCGCAAGTGGCAACTCTCGTGGCGGCCGATGTTGAACGTCTCGGTAAAGCGTCTTTCTTGCCCTTGCGCCTGGCCGCGTTCGACGCGCACCGTCACCGCGGGGATGGCCATGATTTGGGATTTGTCGTTTTTGCTCTTCGGCACGTGTTTTAAATTTAAATATCAACTTTCTGACTTGGTGTTTTAGCCCCGATTTTATTGGCTCTTTTTAGC
>CAYUVM010000681.1:0-2949 GCA_964447935.1 uncultured Cytophagia bacterium
GCTCTCGGTCGGCACGATTCTGTTTTCGGCTTTTCTGGTGGCGTGGTTGGCGCGTTTTATTGCGGTTCCGGTTCAAAAATTGGTCGAAGCCGCGCAAGGCGTCGCCGGCGGTAATCTCAACGTACATTTAAATCTCGATAGCAAGGATGAAATCGGCAATTTGACGAAGTCGTTTAACCAGATGACTGCTTCCCTGCGAGAAGCCCGTGAGCGCATGCAAAACACGCAAGTGCAACTCGTGCAATCTGAAAAAATGGCCTCTTTGGGCCAACTCACGGCCGGTGTTGCGCATGAAATCAATAATCCCGTTAATTTTGTTTCAGCGAATGTTGGGCCACTGCGACGGGATATCTCCGAGTTGTTTGCGGTTTTGGCGCAATATGAGGAGATCGTCGCGACGCAACAATTGCAAGAAAAATTCCAGGACGTCGAGAAATTGAAACAAAAGCTGGATTTCCCCTATTTAAAAGATGAAATCAATAATTTGCTTGACGGCGTTCAAGAAGGGGCGCAACGAACCTCCGAAATTGTCAAAGGGTTGCGCAACTTCACGCGCTTGGATGAAGATGATCGAAAGCCGGCTGATATCAATCAAGGGATCGAATCGGCGTTGTTAATGCTGAAACATCAGCTCAAAAATCGCGTTGAAGTTATTAAGGAGTTTGGCGCACTGCCGCCAGTCATGTGTTATCCGGGCAAAATGAATCAGGTCTTTCTTAACCTGCTCGCCAATGCCAGCCAGGCAATTGCGGGAAAAGGGCAGATTATCATCAAAACTTTTTCCGATGGCGAAATTGTTACAATTTCTATCCGCGACACGGGAATGGGCATGACGCCGGAAGTTAAAAAACATATTTTCGAGCCGTTCTTTACCACCAAGCCGGTCGGCGAAGGAACGGGTCTCGGCTTGCCAATCACCTACGGCATCATCGAAGCGCATGATGGCAATATTGAAATTTACAGCGAACCCGGTAAAGGTAGTGAATTTGTAATCACATTGCCGGTTAAATAGCCGCAGCAGAATGTCCGGCGATTAGCCGGGGGTGAAGTTGAAACCCCGCGGTCGCGGGTCCTCAAATAAACGGAGTTGCAAATGGAAAAAAAGAAATTTACTATTTTATATGTTGACGACGAGGAACACAATCTTATTTCTTTCAAGGCCGTTTTCCGGCGCGAGTATGAAATTTTTACCGCCACCAGTGGCGAAGAAGGCCTCGGCATCGTTCGCGACAATCCGATTGACCTGATCATTACCGATCAACGCATGCCGCAGATGACTGGCATTCAGTTTCTGGAGCGCATTGTGCCTGAATATCCAGACACGATTCGCATGATTCTGACCGGATTCAGCGACGTGGAAGCGATCATCGGCGCGATCAACACCGGCCGGGTGTTCCGCTACATCGGCAAACCGTGGAATGAAACCGAATTGCGCATGACCATCGAGAACGCGCGGCAATTGTCGGATTTAATCAAACGCAACAAAGCTTTGTTAACCCTTCTGCAACAAACCGTCGAAGAGCAGGAGAAAACGCTCCGGCTCTTCATGAAATATGTTCCCGAGTCGGTGGTTGAGCAAAATCTCCGCGCCACGGATGACGCTATTTTCAGCGGTGAATTGAAAACCATCGCGATTTTGTTTTGCGACATTCGAGGCTTTACACCGTTGTGCGAACAGCTTTCCCCTCGCGAAGTGGTGTCGTTTCTGAATGATTATTACTCGATTATGTCGGAGGCCGTCAAACGGCATAGTGGCACCGTGATTCAATATGTCGGCGATGAAGTTTTTGCGGCTTTCGGCGCGCCGGTGCCAATTAGCGATATGGAGCAAAATGCGGTTTATTGTGCCATGGAAATGATGCGCCGGCTGGAAGTGCTTAATAAAAAGTATCGCGATCGCCTCGGGCGAGATATTAAGGTAGGTATTGGGGTCAATTATGGTGAAGTCGTGGCAGGCAATCTCGGTTCGGAACACAAAATTGATTATGCGCTGACGGGTGACACGGTCAATACCGGCAAAAGAATTGAAACCATCACCAAAGATTTTCCCAATTCGGTTTTAATTAGCGACTCAATTTACCAGAAAGTGAAAGATTTGGTGGCTACGAAAGAATTTGAACCTCTAACGGTAAAAGGCAAAAAGGATCAAATTCGGGTTTATCAGGTTTTGCTCAACTGAAATTTGTAAATAACGAATCGATATTTTCAACACCGCATTCAAACGCAGAAAAAAATCTGGAGTTTAATCGTCTGATTAAACAGGGCCGCGACGTATACTGAAAACGGCCTTGTTTTAAAAATTCTCCGTACCGCCTGTCCATTCTGTTGCTCTGTGTTTAATAAGTAGTTTTAAATTGCCCGCTGATCTTGGCGCGAAGGTCCGTTAAACTTTCATTCCCCAATCACAAATTTATTTCCCTCATTCTTGTACTGCAAATTCGTCGTCAAACAAATCGAAGCGAGCACGGAGGTAATCGGCTTGTTGTGAAACGAGCCGGTGATGGTGTTTTGTCCGAGCGCCGGGTTGGATAATTCAATCGTCACATTATAAACGCGCTGTAATTCTGCGATCACCTCGGTGAGCGGCGTTTGCTCGAAAACGATTTTACCCTCCAGCCAGCTCAGCGCCTGGCTGGCGTCAATTGTTTTCGGGGGTGCGGGCGGGTTTTGTTGTTGGCAAACGCTTGTTTGATTGGCGGTTAATTTGACCGCGGTGGCTGGCGCTGCGGTCAACCCGCGCAAAGACACGCGGCCCTCGCGAACTGTCACTTGCGTTTGCCCTTCGCGCGCCCGGACGCCGAATTTAGTTCCCAGCACACGAACCTGCGCGTTGCCGGTATTTACATAAAACGGGCGGTTGTCGTGCGTCACTTCAAAGTACGATTCGAGGGAAAGCATCACGACTCTGGCCGAGTCGGCAAAATTTTTAAGAAATTGAATTTCACTGCC
>CAYUVM010000682.1:0-2944 GCA_964447935.1 uncultured Cytophagia bacterium
ACGCTGTAACCCGGCCCGGCGAGCGCCTTCATGCTGGTCGCAACCGTCGAATAAGTCAACTCGTCGCACGGATCGCTGCCGCTAATGATATCGCCGACATGAATGAGAAAAGCCGAGGGGCTGTATTTATTGTGATTCGCAATCTGTTGATCAAAAACGGCAAACTCTCCCGAACCGTAGGGAATGTCGCCGGTGGCGGAAAAAATCACTTGCTGGCCCTGGGCCCGGCTCAAATCACTCATGCCGAGCCAAAGCAGGCAGGCCAGAAAAAAACTCGCGGTGGTGAATCCTGGTCTCAAGTTTTCCATAAAAAGTCCTATTCTAATTTGGAATAACCGGCTCCATCCTCAAGCACAGCGCTTGCAGCCGGTGGTTTAAAATTTCCGCCGCAGCGGCAATCATCAAGGTGAAAAGTTACAAAGCGGTAAACGGGCCACGCCCGTCAGGCACGCCCGTTGGGGGTCGAGCTTCCAAAAAATCCGTGGAAAATTGCGAGGCTGCGCCTGTGAGGTCGTCCGAAATAAATGCGGCAGGCTGGCAAAGGTTTCAGAGGCGAGAAAGCCGCCGATTGGGCCAGACGCATACTGCAAGTCAAGCTTGCCACAACAATCGCTGTCGCCCAATCCATGGCGAAGTGAAGCCGAAATTGGCGAGCCCAATTCGGCCTCATACAACAATGCAATATACGCACAAAAAAAAGTTCTTGCGGAAAATCGGGGGAAGGGTCAAGTTTAACATTTCTGGTTTATTTCACCAGCATCAGCCGGCGCCCTTGCCGCACCGCACCGGCTTGCATCTCGTAGAAATACACACCGCTCGGCAAATGACCGGCATGCAACGTCACCGCGTGCATGCCCGCAGGGTAATGCTCGTCAACCAGTGTTTTCACTTCCACGCCATTGAGGGTGTACAGTTTGATGGCAACATGAGCCGCTTGCGGCACGCCAAAGCGGATTTGGGTGCTCGGATTAAAAGGGTTCGGATAATTTTGCTCCAAGAGCCATTGCTGCGGTGCCGCGATTGTCGTCGCCGTCTCGCGGCTGCGTTTAGCGGCCGGGGCCGCGCCGGAATAAATTTCCAATTCAACAATCCGATAGCTGCTTTTATTATTCTCTTTTAAATTGAGCCGCACATAACGCGTTGTCGCCGGCGGAAATTTGAGCGCTTGCACCCCGGCATTGCCGGTGGCATTATAAACCGTGCTCCAGTTCGATCCGTCATTCGAAAGTTGCACTTCGTAGCTCTTCGCAAAATAGTTTTCATGCCAATTCACGTTAACTTGCGCAATGGTGGTGGCGACGCCCAAATCCACGCGTAACCAATCAAGCTTATTCAGACTGCGCCAGTATGTATCGATGTTGCCATCCACCACATGCTCCGGCAGCCGGCCGGTGTACGAGCTGGAGGCGGTGACGATTTTGTTTTTGGCTAAATTGGTGTTTGCAATCGCGATAAAAGTGGCAATCACATTTTTGTTCGCGTTCATCGCAATCGTCGCCGGGTTGGCCGTCCCGGACAAATCACCGCTCCAGCCAGTGAAACGAAATCCGGCGCCATTCTGCGCCGTCAAAGTCACGAAGGTTCCTTGATTATAAATGCCACCGCCGGAAAATGCCGGCGAACCAGTGGGATTCAGCGTGACGCTACCGGAGCCGATCGTTTGCAGCAGCAATTGGCTGACGAGTTGTGGTTTGATTTCCACTGCCGTCATCACCCAATCAACCGGACCGCCAAATTTGCCGTTCACCGATAACGGCGCGGGTGCCGCCACTGTTTTCTGCATCACCGCGAGGCCGCTGGTGTTGACGCCAGCCGCTTTTTGCACCTCAACAAGTTCGGTATAACCGGCACCCGGCGTGTGCGTTCGCGCTTTCAGCGCGGCCGCAGAATAAATGACGGCGCCATTCGTCGTCGTGGCAAAATCAAACGCATACAAACTGCTATCGATGCCGCCGGAGCAGGCGCCACTCGCATTCATCCCTCTGGTGTTGCCGGTAATCACCCCGCCAATTGGATTTGTCGCGGCAGCGCCGGAGAATCGCGATACGGCTATCACCGCCGTGTTCGGAGTGGCCGCAAAAGTGGCAACGACTTCGCCCTGCAAAATCACACCCGGGGTGCCTTGCGCCATCCAGATTTCGATGCCGGTGGTGTTGCGTCCGGAGCATTTTGCTTTTACTAATTTCCAGTTCAGCCCCAATCCCGCCACGGTGAGCACGCTGACTTTCGGACGCATTGAAATGGCCACCAAATACAAATGCCCATTCACCCCGGCCACTCCCATTCCTGTCGTCAAAACCGGAGAGTTAGAAACGCTGCCGGTTAATGTCTGCTCGTGCACAATGGCGGCGGGAAGCAAATCAAAAGTGGCCGTCACGGTTTTGTTCGTGTTCATCATCAGGCTCGCCGGGTTCGTCGCACCGGTCAAATCACCGTTCCATCCCGCGAAGCGAAATCCTGTTGCCGGGGTTGCCGTCAATGTCACGGTCGCGCCATCATTATAAACGCTGTTCGCGGGATTCAGAGATACGCTGCCGGAGCCAGCAGTGTTCACGGTCAATATCCGCTGGATCAGCGTAAAAGTGGCCGTCACAGTTTTATTGCCGTTCATCGTGATGCTGGCGGGATTGATCGTACCGGTCAAATCGCCGCTCCAACCGGTAAAAAGAAACCCTGCTGTTGGGGTCGCCGTCAAAGTGGCCACCGCCCCGTCATTATAAACGCCACTGGGTTGATTCAGCGTCACTGTGCCGGAGCCGATGGTGTTCACCGTCAAATTGCGCTGGATCGCGGCAAATGTTGCTGTCACATTTTTATTGCTGTTCATCGTGATGGTTGCGGAATTGTTTGAGCCGGTTAAATCACCGCTCCAGCCGGTGAAGCGAAATCCCGCCGCCGGCGTTGCCGTTAACGTCACCCCGGTACCATCTTTATAAAAGCCGCC
>CAYUVM010000683.1:0-2944 GCA_964447935.1 uncultured Cytophagia bacterium
CGCGCCGCCTCGGGTTCTAATCCGAGGGGGTTATCGTAGACCGGCTAGCCAAGCAGCGCCAAAATGACACGCCCAATTCGCTGCCGGAAATATCCAATCACGTCTAGCATGGCGCCAAGTTGAATGAACACCGCAAAGGCATTGGCTTTTTCACCGGTATAATTGAGCCAATTTTCCGCTAAAATCAAATGTCCCGTTGAACTCACGGGAAGAAATTCAGTTAAACCTTCGACAATTCCTAAAATAATTGCGATTAAAATTTCATTCATAAAATAAAAATTTTGTAGTAACGCCTTTGGGCGTAAAAGGCTTGAAACAACGCGAAATCTTGTTGTCCATTCAAAAACATTTCTAATTTTTTAAGAGTGGTGCCGGAAGGCGCTACTCCGAAACGCCACGCCAACCAAGAAAGTCACAATACAGCCAAACATGATGTACCACGTAAAAGCAATTTTAGGCAATGGCAACGGCGCTAGGCCGAGCCAGCCGAAGATCGTATTGGCGGTGCCGCTCACCAGCAGCACGGTGATAAAACCGCAAAGCATCGCGATCAGATTGCCGTTATCATTGCCGCGCGTGCGCGTCAACATGCCGATGAGAAACATGCCCAGCAGCGAGCCGTAGGTGTAGCCGAGAATGCCCAATGCAATCGGGATGATTGTCAACTTGGGATTGTGCATAACCGAATACGCCGCGAGCGAGGCGACGATGACCATCAACAAAGCAAAAACAAAAGTAAAAATCCGCGCGCTAAAAACATAATGCGCATCTTCGGCGTTTTTGCGAAAATATGGCGCATAAAAATCTTTGACGAAGCTGGTGGCGAGCGCGTTCAGCGCGGCGCTGAGCGAGCCCATGGCGGTGGCAAATACGCCGGCCATAATCAAACCGCGCAAGCCAGTTGGCATTTTATTGATGATGAAATAAGCAAAAATTTCATTGTGGGCCGGCGGTAAATTGGCGTTGGGCACGAGCTGAAAATAGGCGTACAGAAAAATTCCGATCGCCACGAACGCCAGCGCAATCGGCACGTCGGCAACGCCGGAAAGAATCAGCGACAGGCGGCTCCGTTTGTAATCAACGGCGGTCAGCATGCGCTGCACCATGTCTTGATCGGTGCCGTGCGTGGCCATCACGAGGAAAATGTAGCCGATCAGCGCCGCGAAGATGGTGTATTCCTGTCCGAGAATACTAACGACGGCTTCGGAAAAAGTTTGTTCGTTATTTAACCCAGTTGAAAAAATCTTGAAGTTGGCAAAATGATTCGTGCCGGTTTTGATGCCGTCCCAACCACCGGGAATAAGGTAAACGATGACAATCAACGAAATCAGCGCGCCACCGAACATAACGCTGGCCTGAATAAGATCCGTCCAGATCACGGCTTTGATGCCGCCCATCATCGTATAGAGGCAAGTGACCACCGACAGGAGACTAATGGCGACGATGTATTGCGTCAAGGTCGGCGGCAGGCCCGTCAGAAATTTCCACGCCACGACCAACACGACTGCAGCGATATAAACCCGCACCCCGCTGGCGAGCACGCGGGTGACAAGAAAAATCACGCTGCCGGCCACGCGCGATTTCGGGCCGAAACGTTTTTCGAGAAACTCATAAACGGTGTAAACTTGATAATGATAAAACGGCTTGAGGAAAAGATAAGCAATGATGATACGCGCGATGATGGTGCCGAGCATTAACTGCACGTAAATCGCGCTTTGCTGGCGATAACCTTCTGCGGGAATACCGAGAAAAGTTGCAGCGCTGGTTTCCGCGGCGATGATCGAGGCCAGCACGGCCCACCACGGAATTTTACGGCCGCCGAGCGCGAAATCTTCCATACTCTCTTCGCGGCGGCCCATGTACAAACCAAGCCCGATAATGACAACAAAATAGGCAATAATGATCACAACATCCCAGAACAGATTACTCATGCGTGCGTTCCGGTTGCTGGTGGCTGGTCTCCGATTGTTGGACGTTGGCGGCCGAACGTTTACGAGGCAATTTCTTTACAGGAGGTGATTTTGCAGCTTTCGCGGTGTTGCGCGGCTTTTGGGCTGGCGTCGACGATTTCACCGCCGATTTATTCCTTACCCGCGAGGCATTTTTTGAAGCCGTCACAATCGCGGTCATGTTTCCCGGCGTCGCGATAGTTGCGGGGTTCAAAAGGTTAACGGCAGATGGCGTAAAATTTTCTACAGCAGAGGCCGGCGGCTTTTCGTATTTAAAAATCACCACAGCCAACGGCGGAAAGGCAATTTCAGCGGAATAGGGCAGATTATGTGAAGGTATCGCTTCTGCCATGACGCCCCCCTCGTTGCCGACATTGCTCCCCCAGTAATATTCAGAATCACTGTTCAACACTTCGCGGTAAAAACCGGGAAGTGGCAAACCGATGCGATAATTTTTCCGAACAAGCGGCGTGAAATTACAAGCAACGACGATCACTTCATCAGGATTTTTGCCGCGCCGAAAAAACGAGACCAGGCTGGCGTCAGCATCTTGAAAGTCAATCCATTGAAACCCTTCCCACGAATAATCCACTTCGTGCAGCGCCGACTCGCGCAAATAAAGCTGATTAAGATCTTTCACAAATTGCTGCAGCTTGCGATGCGACTCGTGTTCAAGTAAATGCCAGTGAATGCTTTCGGCGTGATTCCATTCCCACCATTGCCCGATCTCGCCGCCCATGAACAGCAATTTTTTGCCGGGATGGCCATACATGTAACCGAGCGAGGCGCGCAGGTTTGCGAATTTTTTCCACACATCCCCGGGCATTTTGTCGAGCAGCGCGCGTTTGCCGTGTACCACTTCGTCGTGCGACAGTACGAGAATGAAATTTTCCGAAAACGCGTAGATCATCGAAAAGGTGAGGAGATGCTGGTGATACTTACGATGAATCGGATCTTCCTTCATGTATTTCAAAAAATCATTCATCCAGCCCATG
>CAYUVM010000684.1:0-2940 GCA_964447935.1 uncultured Cytophagia bacterium
AAATTTCAACTCGGATATACTGGAGAGACGATCCGAGCCGAGCGCCGAATTCGAAGCGATCACCTCTTCTTGCGTATCGCCAAGCGACATGCTAAACGGGCCGGTGGCCATCACGATGCGGCGATCGCCGGCGTTGGCATCCAACCATCCGGTGCCTTTCACCGGATCACCGGGAACGCGGAAAAGCGTGCGCTGGCCGGTGGGGGTGCGCCACGGATCCGGTGGACTTTCCGGACGCGGGCGAAAACCGCGTAACAAATTATACCATTGCAACGTGCCATTATAATCGCCGCCGCGGGTGGGGTCGCTATCTGTCTGCCCCGAAGCAAAGAACGCGAAAGTGGTCATCGGCAAATTGCGAAAACCGGGACGCTGCTTGAGGCCAAAAATCGCCACACCGCTTGGGTCGCGCACAATCGGGCCGGCGAAGAAATCATAACCTGCGGCCGGCGGCGGTAAACCGACGGGGGTGTAACTCGCGTCGAGCGTTTGTGAATTATATACGTATCCGAGACTCAACGTCGTATCCGAGCCGACATAATCATCGCCGGAGCTACCCAAATCCGGATCAACAAATTGGCTAAAAAACATGCTGTCAATGGTCGCGTTCACCGGTGTCGTCGCCGTGCCTTTGTAAATGACGCGATACTGTTTGAAAATAACATTGCCGAGCGCGTCGGCGCGGCGATACGACCACAACGTGAGCTGCATTTCCAAGCCGATGGACGGCGAGCCGTACATGGTTTGCACCGCGCCCGCATTCAGATCGTTGACGACGATCCACACGACCTGATCGCCATCAGCATAACCCGGCTCATCTGCCAGCGGAAAAAGTTTGGGCGAGCCGTCCGCGTTGAATTCTGGATTAAAGTTGCCGTCATTGTTTGCATCATAAAACGGCGCGCCTTTGCGAACCGGCCAATCAATCCAATCTTGCCGGTAAATGTCGCGTACTTGTTGAATCTGCGCTTCGGAGACGTTAGCCGCGGTAATTTGGAAAAACTCCGCTGCATCCTGGCGCAAATCCGCGCCGGCAAAATCGCGGCGCACCCGCCAAACGCGATCCACATTCACGCGATCATTCAAATTTTCAGCAACCCCGCGCGAAAGAATCGCGCCCGGAACCGTGCCGATGCTGAAAGTTTGGCCGCCGACGCGAATCAAAGGCGTGCCGCCGTCATTGATTCGCCCGCCCCAAACCAAGCCGTCTTGAAAAATGGTCGACACCAACGGATTGGTGCCGCGCGGAAAATACAACCCGCCGCCATTCACCGTGGGATTGGTGGCGGAGGTTCCATTCGAGGTAATCCACATCGCCAGGTTGTTTACATTCACCAGTGTCCGGTTGCTGGTTGGACCTTCCGTGGCCTTGGCCAGTTGTACCGGCTTTTTCCTCGTCGCGTCATCTGCGGCCAGCGTCGCGCTACGCGTCAATAACACAGCCGCCATAAAAAGGAAAGCCTGCAGGAGCAAATTTCTTCTCATTGTAACTCCTCCGTTAATTATAGTCATGCGCACGATAAAAATATTTCCAACCGACATTAATTATTGGCACTCAATCTACTGGCCGGCCACTGCATTTCATAAAGCTTGACGTAATCTATAGCAATAGCCGGCCAGTGCTTGGTCTAAAATTTATTGCTTCATTAAAACTGTACGCGCGCGCCGAAACGAATCGTGCGCGGTTGTCCCAACAAAGCGTTGCCGGTGTTGCGGGAATAGTTGATCCCGTTGCCGTTCAAGTTGATAGCGCGATGCATTGCGACATACGCTGCACCGCCATTGGCCTGCACGATGGCGCGGCTCAACGCTTCATCGTCCAGGAAACCGTCGTTAAACGCGTTGCCCGTGCGATTATAAACGTTGACTACATTTTGCCGGTTGGTCAAATTCTGCACGCTTAAGTAAAAGTTGGTTTCAAACGGGCCCATATCAACCGTGCGGTCCAAACGGAGACCCAATTGCGTGTTCCACGGCGTAAGCGAGCCATTGATACTTTGCAGCGGCCGTTGCGAACGCGGATCGGTGATTTCGCCGGCGAGCGAAACATCCTGCTGGCCGAAATCGCCAGTGGAAGCGGTAAAGGGATGGCCGCTGGAGAACGTCATGAGCAAATTCAAGCCGGTACGTTCGAGAAGCCGGCCACCATCGCCTTTGCCAAAACGATAATCAAAATTGATCGAGCCGCGATGCGGGCGATTGAAATCCAGCGGTGAAATGAGCGTCGGCAATTCCTGGCCCAGCTCGATACCGGCAATGGCGCTGTTGGGAACCGAGCCCGTGCCTAACGAACGCGAATAAGTATAATTCGCTTGTGCCGCGATCCGATTCGTCCGCCGCAGGTTCATCGATAATTCCAAACCTGAAGTGGTGGCAAAATCGCCGTTGATCAACACGTTGTAAGAAGAAGCCTGCGAGGTCGGATCGGTGATTACCTTCGCAGTTTGCAATTGGCCGTCAATATTCTTATAGAACAGGGTGACGTCAAAAGCGGCATTTTCGGAAAATTGTTGATTGAAGCCAATTTCATACTGTGTGGTTTTTTGCGGGTCCAATCCGACGCCAATCAGGCCGGCCTGAAAAGAGGTGCCGCCGGTGAAAATGGCGTCATACCACGTCGAGCCGTTGTAAATATTGCCAAAAGAAGGCGCTTGCACGAATTTGCCATATTGCAAATGAAAAACCGTGCGGTCCGTCACCGGAAAAGCCAAACCCAAGCGCGGGCTGAACTCGACATCAGCCTCTTTCTTCACCAATTGATCCAAAAAGAGACTATGATTGGTGCGATCCCACGGCGGGTTGTTCGGATCGCGGAAAATAAAATCGTCGTTGTCGAATACATCCAAACGTACACCGAGGTTAAACACCCAATCGGAAACAACAAACCGGGCTTGCAAATACCCGGCGGAAAAGTGCGGGTGCCGCGGGCCATCGGGTCCA
>CAYUVM010000685.1:0-2913 GCA_964447935.1 uncultured Cytophagia bacterium
AAAGGGAGAGCATGGGTTATCAAACCGACGCAGTTCATGCCGGACAACATCCGGACGAAACCACCGGCGCGGTGATTACGCCGCTTTATCAAACGGCCACCTACGCGCAGGAAGCGCCGGCGGTGCACAAGGGTTATGAGTACGGCCGCACGGGCAATCCAACGCGGCATGCATTGGAAAAAAATTTAGCCGCGCTCGAACGCGGTCAATTCGCGTACGCTTTCAGCTCCGGCATGGCCGCAACTTCCACCCTTTCTCAGCTTTTAAAAACCGGCGATCACGTGGTCTGCACCGCCAATGTTTATGGCGGCACGGCGCGTTATTTTCGCCAGGTGATGGGGCCGTTTGGTTTGCAATTTGATCTCGCCGACACCTCGCAACTGGCCAACCTCGAACGCGTGTGGCGTAAAGAAACGAAAATGCTTTTTGTCGAGACGCCGACGAATCCGTTGTTGATTATTTCCGATTTGCGCGCGTTAGCAACGTTTTGCCGCGAGCGCCAGGCGCTGCTCGTCGTCGACAACACGTTTATGAGTCCGTATTTTCAGCGGCCGCTCGAGCTCGGCGCCGATCTGGTCGTGCACAGCACCACGAAGTTCATCAACGGCCACAGCGATGTCGTTGGCGGCATCATCGTCACCAACCGCGCCGACATTGCCGAGCGTCTCGCCTTTTTGCAAAACGCCGTCGGCGCGGTGCCCAGCCCATTTGATTGCTGGCTGGTTTTGCGTGCAACCAAAACCTTGCCGCTGCGCATGCGCCAGATCAATGCGAATGCGATTACAATTGCCGAATTTTTGAGCAGCGAAAAACGCCTGCAAAAAGTTTATTATCCCGGTTTGAAAAATCATCCGCAGCACGAGTTGGCGCGCCGCCAGCAGCTCGATCCCTACGGCCAGCCTGGTTTCGGCGGCATGATTTCATTTGATCTCCCCGATTTTGACAGCGCCAAGAGATTTCTGACCGGCATCAAACTTTTTACGTTGGCCGAAAGCCTCGGCGGCGTCGAGAGTTTGATTTGCCATCCGGCCTCGATGACGCACGCCTCGGTTCCGCCCGAAGAACGCCGCCGCATCGGCCTTTCCGACGGCCTCGTGCGGCTGGCGGTGGGCATTGAAGATGTGGAAGATTTGATCGCGGATATAAAGAACGGGCTGGCGTGTCTGTAACGCAGACGGCTTCGGCCAGTCAAAATTTTATTTTCTAAAATAGTTTTAACGAAACCATGAATCGCTACCGTGAACATTTTTTCTCGTTGCGGTTCTTTTTTCGTTGCGCGATCTTTCTTTTTTTGTGCTACCTCCCCGCTATTGCGCAAAGTCCGGCAGGCATTGCCTGGCATTATCACAGCACTGCAAATTTCGTCATCGCCTATCGCGAGGCCGATGAAACCCTCGCGCTTCGCGTTCTCGATGAATTGCAGGAACGCCAGCGGCAACTCGCCCAGCGTCTTGTTTATGAACCGCGCCGGGTGATCACCGTATTTCTTTGTCCCACTCAATACATTTTTGACCGCATGACTGGCGGCGGTGTGCCGCACTGGGGCGAAGCTGCAGCCAACACCGCCAGGTGGCGAATTTACTTGAAAACACCGGCCGCCAGCAATGCGCGGGAATTGTTGCCCGCGACAGTGACGCACGAATTGGCGCATCTGTGTTTGGCGGAACTGGCCCAACCGCATACTCTGCCGCGCTGGTTTAGTGAAGGCGCGGCGATGCTTCTTTCCAACGAAGCCCGTCCCACCGATCCCATTTTAATTTCTCGCGCACTACTCACCAAGTCGCTGGTTGATTTTGAAGAGATCGATGATCTTCTCTCCTTTCCCAATATCCGCGCCGCGCTGGCCTACGCGGAGAGTTATCAGGCGGTAAATTTTATGACGCAGCGCTTTGGCGCAGACGCCATCACCAAACTGGCGCGCGCGTTCGCGGAACAACCTCAGCCCCGGCAAGCGTTCCAAACCGCTTTCGCGGAAGATTTGTGGAATTTCGAAACGGAATATTTTGATTTTTTGCGCCGGCGGTTTCGTTGGTATTTTTTGCTGGATGAATCTTTTCTGTTTGGCGGGATTATTTTGATTCTTTTGCTCGCCGGATTTTTGCTCACCCGTTGGCGCACGAAGAAAAAAATACAAGAATGGGAAGCGGAAGAAAGGATTGCGGCAGAGCCATTGCCTCCGAAACCCGACAACAATTGTAGTGAAATCTAAATTCTACATCAGCACATTCAAACTTGCGCCATGAAACACTTTTTAAGATAAGCTGGAAATGGAGTCCTCCGGGCCGCATTGAACCCGGTTAATTTTTAAACCACCACGAAGGCATAAAGACACGAAGAAAAGCTTTATGATATGGCCTATTATTCTTTTGTGCCTTTGTGGTTTAAAAATTGTTTTTCGGTCAAATAACCTTCAGAATTTTATTCTGCGTTTGAACGCGTTAGCAATTATAGCGCAATCCGAAAGCGAGTTCCTCGCCCTTCCTCACTTTCCACCGCGATGGCGCCGCCGTGTTCTTCAACGATGCGTTTCACCATCACCAAACCCAATCCCGAACCTTCGCGTTTGGTGGTAAAATTCATTTTAAAAAGATTTTCGCGCGCGGCAGCAGAAAGTCCGGGGCCGTTGTCGGCAAGCTCCAGCACCACGCGTCCATTCTGTTGGCGCGTCGAAATTTTCACTTCGCAACGGCGAGCCGGCGCCGCTTCGACGGCGTTTTTCAACAGATTATTCAACAAGCGCTTAATCTGTTCGCGATCCAACGGCCGCGCGGGCAAGTCGGGTGCGAGATCAAGATTAATTTGCAAACGCTCGGCGCCATACAACCGCGTGGTCGTTTCGATGATTTCATTTAAAAGATCCGGCGCGGGCGCGGCTTTCGGCAAGCGGGCAAACACGGAAAATTCCTCAGCGAG
>CAYUVM010000686.1:0-2905 GCA_964447935.1 uncultured Cytophagia bacterium
AATTGTAATTTTTCTATTTAAAATTTTTATGATCAATATGAATTCGCACAGCCCAAACGAAATAACTTCTGCTGTCCGGGTGCCGCCGGATACCGTGAGGTTTCATCTCACCAGCGACCCGAAATTATTGAAAGTCGTGCGGCTCGTCGTCGCCCATTTGTGCGATCTCGCCGGTTTTCCGGAGGCGCAGCGCCATCGCGCCACACTCGCGGTCGATGAAGCGTGTGCGAACATAATCCGGCATGCGTACGAAGGCGCGACGGATCAGCCGGTGATCATCACGGCGCGGCTGATTGCGAACGGCATTGAAGTGGTGCTGCGTGATTTCGGCAAAAAAGCGGATATGGAAAAGATCAAATCACGTGAATTAGACGACATTCGCCCCGGCGGGCTCGGCGTGCATTTGATGCAGAGCGCGATGGATGAAGTCGTTTTTGACCACACCTTGCCGGAGGGCAACCAACTGACACTCATTAAGTATTTACCGCCACTCAGGAGCGAGACTCACGAGGAGATTCTACCATGATCGAAGTTATCACACGCAACCAGCACGCGGCCGCCATTGTCTCGATCAAAGGCGACGTCGACCTCTATTCCTCGCCGTCCGTGCGCCAAGCGATTATCGCGCTGACCGAAAAGAAAACCCCAATGATCTTGGTGGATTTGCAAAATGTAACCTATATGGACAGCTCCGGCGTGGCGACGCTGGTTGAAGGCTTGCAGCAAACCGGCAAATACAAAGGCCACTTCAAGCTCTTCGGACTCGGTTTGGCAGTGCGCGAAGTTTTTGAATTGAGCCGTCTCG
This sequence comes from uncultured Cytophagia bacterium, assembly GCA_964447935.1. Lineage (GTDB taxonomy): Bacteria > Zhuqueibacterota > Zhuqueibacteria > Zhuqueibacterales > Zhuqueibacteraceae > Zhuqueibacter. The sequence goes on from CAYUVM010000686.1 coordinate 806, forward strand.
ATAAAGTGTTTGAGATTTATCCGAACGAGGAAGCGGCGTTTAATAGTTTGGCAAAGTAGAGTGAGTGTAAAATATTCAAGTTTGAAAAAATTTTGAAAGGTTCTTTTTTGAACACGGATGATGCGGATCACGCAGATTTTCGCGGATTAGACGATTTTTGTTTTGTCCGTATAAACCCGTCCAATCCGCGCCATCCGTGTTCAAAAGCTTTTGCTTTATGAGATTCTTGACGACCTTCGCCGGCCAAATCGGCCGGCAAACCATCTATTTTTTGGTGCATCTTGATCGCGTCGTGCGTTTGGGCGTCGAAACGTTGTGGTGGACGATAGTCGCGCCGTTCAAAGGCAAAGGGTTGCGCTGGCGCAGCGCTATCGAGCAAATGGTGCGGATCGGTTTTGACTCAGTGCCGATTGTCTGTACCATTTTATTTTTTGTGGGGCTGATCATGGCGATGCAATCGGCCTATCAGCTCGAGCGTTTTGGCGCGACGATTTTTGTCGCGGATTTGGTGGCCGTGTCGATCATTCGCGAATTAGGCCCGTTGCTCACCGCGATTATTATTGCCGGCCGCAGTGGCTCGGGCATCGCCGCGGAAATCGGCTCGATGAAAGTGGCGGAAGAAATTGATGCGCTGAAAACGATGGGCTTGAATCCGATCAATTATCTCGTCGTCCCGCGCACGCTGGCGATGGTGATCGTGCTGCCGTGTCTGACGTTGCTCGCGGATTTGGTTGGTATCATCGGCGGCTATCTCATCGGCACGATGACGCTGGACATCAGCCCGATTCGTTATTACACCCAAACCGCCAACGCGCTGGTGATCAAAGATTTTACCACCAGTTTGATTAAAACCGGTTTCTTTGCGCTGATCATTGCCTCGATCGGCTGCTACCAAGGCTTCATCGTCGAAGGCGGCGCCGAGGGTGTCGGCAAATCCACGACTTCCTCCGTCGTCGTCTCGATTTTTTTGATCATCGCAGCGGATGTGTTTTTCACGGCGCTGTTTTATTCGACGTTTTAATTTTATTCTTCGAATGGGGAGTCTTTATGTATTCCTATAGATTTAATTTTTGCGATGTAAAAAATGAAGGTCGGCCCAAAACTGAATACGATTTGGCTACAAGTGAAAATGACGCTCTTGATATATTTATTCAGAAACGGTTAAATGAAAATTGGGATCATGATGAAATATTTAATAAGTCTCAAATTTTTATCACCCGTGAGAACACAAATGAAAAATTCCGGTTAGATGAAAAAGGACAGCTTACCAAAGTTATTTAAACCGATTAAGATTCATTTAGCTCAATATAAGAAACAATGATCAATTGTTTACTGAAAACCACGCAAGTAGTTGCTGCGCAGTTAGATTCTCTACAGATGTTGTCTCATACTGGCGCAATAACTCCAGATACAGCGAATCCAGATTCACTTGTTATTACTTTAAAATCACAACTTTTAGATTCTGTATTAGCTGTGCTACGAGTAAATTCTAATAATTCTGGTGCTTCTTTTAAAGACTGGTTGCCTGTATTTGGTGGTATAGCTGTTGTGATTTTAGGAGCAATAGCTCAATATTGGATAACTAAAAGACAAATAAAAGCAACTGCTATTTCCTCTAGTCGTCTTGATTGGATAAACAAACTTATAGATAGCATCTCCGAATATATGTCATACATATCTTACGTATACATGGCCGACGGCATTAGTTTATCAAAAGAAACACAGATAGAAAAGAGTAAACAATTATTGTTTTTTCAAAACAAAAGCATACTTTTGCTGGATAAGGAAATAAGTAATCATCGAGAGTTGATCGAACTTCTCAAAAAGACGACAAACGGGATTCGGCAGAATTCTATTAACATAACGGATGAAAACCTCAGGGAAATTTTTGACAAAGCGGGTGACGTTACAAGGCAAGAATTAGAAAAATTACGTAACATTTGAATAGTGCTGGAAAAAGATACATTAGATCTTTACCCGTTAAACGTTACACGACATGACCGAAACCATCATCTCCATCCGCAATCTGCAAACGCATTACGGCTCGCGGCAGATTTTGAAAAATATCAATCTCGACATTTATCGCGGCGAGACGATGGT
>CAYUVM010000687.1:0-2895 GCA_964447935.1 uncultured Cytophagia bacterium
TGTTCAATAAGTCTGCGGCGCGCTTTGAGGCGGTTGAAAACATAGAAGAGCGGCCCACCACCAAGCGCGAACGTTGCGCCGGCAATCAAAACGGGGTTGCCGGAACGCGCCGTGAGCAACAAAGCCAGGACGCCGCCGCTCGCCATCAGCAGCATCAAGCGGGAAACCGTAAGCGACAAATTCGCCTGCGCAATAATGTTTTGCAGGTTTTTCGAAACGTTTACCCGCTCCAGCCAGCGATGCAACAGCGGAATTTGGCTGAAATGCTGGTCGCGCACCACTTGTTGAATTTCCGGATTGTGGCGCGCTGCCAAAATTTGAATCGCATCCAGGCGTTTGCGAACGTGACGTTCTTTATCGACCACATAACGCCGCAGCATCGACATAACGGCCAGCACCAGCAAGGTGACGGCAATAAAAACGACGATGATGAGATTAGACATTTTTTATTCCTTTGGGCAGACTGATAGTCAATTCTCTAAATTCGGTTGTTTCCCTTTTGCGGTCAACTCGAGGCCGAAGAGTTCCGCCGGCAATACAATCCCGCAGGCTTCCAAGGTATCGGCAAATTTCGGGCGAATGCCGGTGGCACGAAAAGCGCCGCGCACTTTGCCCGATTCCGTTAGACCCATTTTATCGTAAACGAAAATATCCTGCATGGTGACGATCTCTCCTTCCATGCCCGTAATTTCGGAGATGCGGGTGACTTTGCGGCTGCCGTCGCTCAAGCGGGTAGCTTGCACCAAGACATTAATCGCAGCGCCGATTTGATCGCGCATCGCACGATCGGGCAAATTAGTGCCGGCCATCAAAATCATCGTCTCCAAACGGCGCAACGCATCGCGGGGGGTATTCGCGTGCAGCGTCGTCATCGAGCCGTCATGGCCCGTGTTCATCGCTTGCAACATGTCGAGCGCTTCGGCGCCGCGCACCTCGCCGATAATGATGCGATCGGGCCGCATCCGCAACGCATTTTTCACCAGCTCCCGTTGAGCCACCGCGCCGTTGCCTTCGACATTGGATTGCCGCGTTTCCAAGCGCACCACATGCGGCTGCTGTAATTGCAACTCGGCGGCATCTTCCACCGTGATAATGCGCTCGGCATGTGGAATAAAACCGGAAAGAACATTTAACAATGAGGTTTTACCGCTGCCGGTGCCGCCGGAAATCAAAACATTCAATCGCGCGCGCACGACGCTTTTTAACACTTCCGCCATCGCCGGCGTGAGCGATTCGTAACGCAACAGCTCATCCATCGTAATCGCTTTGACGGAAAATTTACGAATCGAAACACTCGGTCCGTCGATCGCCAGCGGCGGGATGATCGCGTTGACGCGCGAGCCGTCCGGCAGGCGCGCATCCACCATCGGCGAAGATTCGTCGATGCGCCGGCCGACGCCGGAAACGATGCGATCAATCACATGAAGCAAGTGGGCGTCGTCTTTAAAAACCGTTTTGGTTAATTCCAGTTTGCCAAAACGCTCGACATAAACTTGTTTGTGGGTATTAACCAGTATATCAGAAACCGTTGGGTCATTTAATAAAGTTTCCAGCGGGCCGAGACCAAACGTTTCATTCAAAATTTCTTCGATCAACCGCTCCCGGTTAAAACCGGCAATAGGGCTGACTTCGCTGGCGAGAATACTTTCCACCACTTCACGAACCTGCAAGCGCAACTCATCCCGGGAAATGGTATCCAGTTTCGTCAAATCGAGACGGTCGAGCAAGCGGCGGTGGACTTTTTCTTTCAAGTCCTGATACGAATCCAACAGGTGGAGCGCCTTGGCATTCGTGCTTTGCGGCGCCGCCAACAACTTCTCCGTCGCCTCGCCGTTGCGATTGATGCGTTTGAGCAATCCCATATTTTATCCGTTACGATTTCGCAAACAGGTTTTTAAATAAACTTTTTTTCTGATTTTTTTCTCCAGGCTCATCAACGTCGACGAGATAGCCATTAAAACGATGCGCCAAATCATTGAAGCTCACAGAAATCTTGGCGCGCGGCGAGCCGGTGGAAATAGGAATGCCTTGATTGATCGAGTTGATCACATTGGTGTAATCGTGATTCGGCACCCGCCAGAAGATTGGATAATTCAACGATTTTTCCAGGCCCTCGACGTCGATGCCGCCGTTGTTGGCGCCGTCGCGGTTCAGCACCAGCAGGACTTTTTCCTGATTGTAACTCATCTGCTTGAAAACTTCCAGACAGCGGCGCGCATTGTAAATGCCGGGCAGATCCGCGGTAAACACCGTGAGCACGGTGTCGGATTCATCCAATGCTTTCAACGTCAAATCGTCGAAACTGTTTTTCGTGTCAATCACGATATAATCGAACACGGATTTGAGAATCGCCATAATTTGATCGAGATGGGAAACCGTAATCGCCTCGGCTTCTTCCACGCGCGCTGGGCCGCTGAGCAGCCAGACTCCGGAAGTGTGTTTCGACAGCACGTTTTTAAGCAGCTCCGGCTCCACATCGTTCAGATGGTTGGCCAAATCAACGATAGAATACTCCGGCTGGACATTGAGAAACAAGGCGGCGTTGCCAAACTGCAAATTCAAATCAATGAGCAGCACCGCTTTCTTCGTATGTTGCGCAAGGTTGACGGCAAGATTGGTTGCAATCGTGGTGGAACCGACACCGCCTTTCGCGCCGAACACCGACAAAATTTTCGCCCCGTAGCTTACGTCGTTGGCGCGCTGTCCTTGCGCGCGGGCCGCGTTTTTAATGGCGTTGACCAGTTCGTCGCGATTCAGCGGCTTGAACAAAAATTCGCGGGCGCCGGCGCGCATGGCTTTGATAATAATTTCAGGAATGATTTGAAACGAAGTAACAAACAGCGTCATCTGTGGAAAAGTCTGCGTGAGCCGCTCCGCCATCTTCAACGTCAGTTC
>CAYUVM010000688.1:0-2893 GCA_964447935.1 uncultured Cytophagia bacterium
GATGCTCGCAATAAAGCTTATTGCAGCCGTACATCGTGGTCGGATAATTCCACTCTGTTTCCTTGACTTTTCCGGCGCGCTGCTTGGCAGCCAAATCGGGCAGGCCGTAAATTGCAATCGAACTGGGGAACATGAAGGTGACCACTCCGCCGTGCCAGCGCGATTGTTCGATGGCCATTTTTAATAAATTGATCGTGCCTTCGACGTTGACCCGGTGCGCGGCTTCCGGCGTAAATTCGGCGCGGGTGGAGAGCAGGGCGGCAAGATGATAGACACAATGAATTTCGTATTCGCTTTGCAGGCGTTCAAGCAGGCGCGGCTCGAGAATGTCGCCAATCACCACGGCATTACACAGCCGTTGCAGATCCGCATCGAGAGGGCGCACATCCAGTGCAATGATATTATAACTGCCGGCGCTGGCCAAACGGGTAATCAAACCGTGCCCCATCTCTCCGTTGGCGCCGGTAATCAGAATGGCCGGTTTGCGAATGTGGTCAGGCATAAGTTGTTCTCACGAGATGATGAGCAAAACTTGGGTTATGGCACGAAGTGACCCCTCAAATATAAAACGATTCCGCCAAATGTCAAGCGGATTTCGCATCAACAAAAAACGCGATCCTTCTCGTTAGAAAAGAATCGCGTTTTTAAAATTTGGGCAAGCGTTTGGCGAAAATTTAATTGCCGCGCCAGGAAGATGGCGCTAACTAAGCCGCCGCGGCGGCGGGTAGGCCATTATAAAATTTTGCCAGCCGTGATTTTTGGTTGGCCGCTTTGTTCCGGTGAATCACGCCATGCGTCACCAGTTTATCCAACAGCGAAACGGTCGCGCGCAAATCTTTCTCTGCCGTTTGCCGATCGGTGGCGGAGAGCATTTTTTTAATCGTGGTCCGCATTTCGGAGCGATATTCGCGATTGCGCAGCGCCCGGCGCTTGGCTTGCCGGTTGCGTTTAATTGCTGATTGATGATTAGCCATAGTCTCTCAGTTTAATTTTATTGGTTTTTAAACAGTTTTAAATATAATAAAGTTAAGCACCAATGTCAATAAAAAATATATATAAAATTTATGTTGCGGGTGGCCGGGCTATCCAGAAACAAAAAGGCGACGAATCGCCTACTGTATACGAATAACACAGAGGTAATTCTCGCCTTTAATTTGTAAACCATGTGTTGCGAAAATTTTATTTGCGCTTGCGCCGGTGCTCCCTGACCGTCACGGCGATAGGTGATCTTTAGTCTGTTACAAGTGATATCTTTGCAAAAAAAAGCAAAGACTTTTCAACACAGAGAAAACCGAGTCAACAGAGATTGCAAAGCCAAAGAGGGTTTTCAAGTATTATCGTCTCTGTTTGCTCCGTTTTCTCTGTGTTGAATCTCTTTTGGTTGCGGCTCGTCCGCGTTAGAAATGCCGATTAAGTAATTTACCCATGTGATCGTCATGCCCAAAGGCTTTAATCGGGCATCCACGCTTTTATAAGATAGATTCCCGCCAAAAGTATGCGGGAATGACAGTCCCATGAAATGCGCAAGCTATTTAATCGGCGAACCTTAATTTTTCACGGGCACGCCCATCACCACAACTTTTTCGAGCTTCTTGCGCAATTCTCCCAATTCCTTGGACTTGAAGGCATTTTTGGTTCGCTCCAAAACCTCAATGGTCTCCATCACCGCCGCATTCAACGTGTTGAATCGCGGACAATTAAACAATTGACAAACTTCCGGCTGGCCGTTTTTCTCGGTCGCCAGCGCCTTGGTTAAATTGTTTAAATCCGATAAGCAACCGGCGAGGTTGCGAAACGTTAACGACAGAAACGCATCCACCGGCGCCGCGGCGCCAACTTCGCCCGGCGCCTCATGTATCGATTGTTGAATCTGATCCAACTCGGTACGCCAGCTTTGCATGCGCTCCCGCGTGCTGCGCACGGCGCGATAGGCGCGATAGCGTTCCACGCCTTTTTGCACGTGCGCCAACAATTCATCGAAGTCCAACGGCTTCGGCAAATAGGCCATCACCGGCAGTTGAATGGATTTAATCGCGGTGTAAATCGAAGGATAACCGGTGACCAGAATCACCGGCATGCCTTCGGCGAGGCGGGGAATTTCCTGAATAAACTCCAACTCCGCATTGCCCGGCATTTTAATATCGGAGATGAGTAAATCATACTGTTGCGCGCGCAACATATTTAGAGCCGTTGCCGCGTCCGGAGCGCTGTCACAGGCAAACCCCTCGCGTCGCAACAACTCGCAGGTGGCCTGTAAAAACGTCTCTTCGTCATCGGCAAATAGAACTCGACCTCTTTCCGTCATAACATGCTCCGTAAGTCATCAGCAGTTTGGTGCTCTCTCGTCCACGGCGCTGAATTACGTTATATTGATTGAGATGTCCACGGCAGAAACTCCATTCTGCCGAACATCGTTAATTTACTTTTGCTCGAGATTTTTGGCCGTTGTTGGCGGCGCCACCGTGGCCAGCGCTTTATGATGCAGGGCATCCAGAGGCAACGTGATCATAAACGTCGTGCCTTTGCCCACGGTGCTCTCAAAATCAAGTTTCCCGCCCATGGCTTCAACCAAACCTTTTGACACCGAAAGCCCCAATCCCAGCCCGCTGCGCTCAAGACCACTTTTGGTGGTAAAGAACGGCTCAAAGATTTGCGGGCGAATCTCTTCCGGAATGCCGTGCCCCTGATCAATCACGCTGACAGTCAATTGCTGTTGCTCCGCCGCAGCACGCACACGCACTGTGCCGCCTGGCGAAGAAGCATCGATGGCGTTCTGAATGACGTTATACAAGACCTGGCGCAAAGAGCCTTCTGAAAGCGCAACAGTCAACGCCGGCGTATTGATTTCGACATCAATGGTGCGGCCCGCTTCAAGTCCGCGTCCGAATAAGCT
>CAYUVM010000689.1:0-2893 GCA_964447935.1 uncultured Cytophagia bacterium
CGCACCGCTTTGCCGCCGGCCACTGCTCTCGCCACCGCCTCCGCAACGTCGGGGGAGTCCCCCGGCGCTTCGCTGACTGTGCCGAGATCCTGAAAATGATACCCCAGTTCGCGCAGATAAGTTTTAATTTGTTCTTTTAATGCATAACCACCGTGATCGGCGCCAATAGCGATCGTCCCGCTGGCGGCCGGCATGAGTGGTGCGGGCGGCGCGGCTGGCGCAATGGTTTTCTCCACTGCGCCTTCGCGGCGCAATTCAATTTTATGGGCGCGCGCGGCATCGCGGGCGGCGGGAGTGATGAGAACTTTGGCCGGAACGAGAATTTGCGCCTTTTTCTCCTGCCATGCCTGCATGACATCACGCTCGGTAAGAACCTGTTTACGAGGCTCGTTTTTCGGCATATTCAATTCACTTTCTCCGCGAGTCCGGTCATCGGAACGAATTTAACCGGCGCCAATTCCCGCCGGAGAATTTTTCCGGAAATTGATTTGCGCAGCAATAACAAATGCTGGTTAAAAACGCCCAGCGGCAAAATCATACGGCCGCCCTGGCGCAATTGCGCCACGAGATTATTCGGCACATGGCCGGGCGCCGCAGCCATGATGATCCGGTCAAAGGGCGCAAACTCCGGCCAGCCGAGATAGCCATCACCGTTGCGAATTTTTACATTCGCAATTTTTAAAACTTCCATCATCGTCAGAGCCTGCCTTGCCAATGCCGGAATAATTTCAATGGCATACACTTGCCGGCACAGTCGCGCCAGCACCGCGGATTGATAGCCCGAGCCAGCGCCGATTTCCAAAACAATTTCTTCGCCAACGAGTTTGAGCTGCTGCAACATGTACGCGACCATAAACGGCTGCGAGATGGTTTGCTCATACCCTAGCGGGGCCGGGCTATCCTCGTAAGCGCTATGGCGAAAACATTCCGGTACAAACCAATGGCGTGGCACCTCCCGCATCGCGGTGAGCACGCGTTCGTCGTGGATGTGCCGTTGCTCGAGTTGTTGCTCAACCATCTGTGCCCGTTGCACCGCATATTCGGCTTCACTCACCGGCATATCTTTGCACCTCAATTAATTCACCTTGGGTAGATTTTCTTTTACCTTGTTGCTTTAATCCACCGACAAAACTTCCAGATGCGCAATCACCGAATCCGCCAGCGCCGTCAAGTTATAACCGCCTTCAAGCAGCGAAACGGCTTTACCAGCGCAAAAACTTGCAGCCAGTTCTAATGAAAATTTTGTCATGCTGCCGAAACCCTTTGCCGTCAGTTGGAGATTCGCCAGCGGATCATCGCGATGCGCATCAAAACCAGCCGAGAGCAACAAAAAATCGGGTTTGAATTTCTTAAAAACCTCTTCAGTGGTTTTATAAAAAGTATCGAGATACTTTTGTTCCGTGGTAGCCGGCGGCAGCGGCACATTCCGCGTGGCGCCGTGGCCATGGCCTTCGCCAATTTCATCTTCGCGGCCGGTGCCGGGATAAAGCGGCCATTGATGCAGACTCAAATAGAAAATATCCCCGCGTTCATAAAAAATATCCTGCGTGCCGTTGCCGTGATGCACATCCCAATCGATGATTAAAATTTTCTCGGCGCGTTTTTCGCGCACCAGCCATTCTGCGGCAATTGCGGCATTATTGAAGAGACAAAACCCCATTGCCGTGGCACGCTCGGCATGGTGGCCCGGCGGCCGTACGGCGCAAAAGGCATTCGTCAATTCGCCGCGACTCACGCGTTCAACCGCCGCGACTGCCGCGCCAGCCGCCAGTTGTGCCGCCGTGAATGAATCTTGGGAGACTGCGGTGTCGCTATCCAGCATGGCGATGCCGTTTCCCGCGCGGAGGCAAACCTCGGCGATATTCTCAATATAATTGCGCGGGTGAATTAAGGCAAGTGTTTCGCGCTCCGCTGCCGCCGACTCAAAAAAATTAAGCTGCTTACTCAGGCCGGATTTTTTCAATGCTTCTTGAATTGCTTTCAAGCGTTCCGGCCGTTCCGGATGGCCGGGGCCGTTGTTATGCAAAAGGCAGGACGGAGGCGAGAAAAACCCGGTCATGTGACTTTCCTGATTTCGTTTCATTTTTGAATCAACAGTACGAAGCGGTGCTTTTGTCCTCTCAATATAAACTGAAAATCATTTAATATCCAGAGAATTTTGTCCGTTGCGTAAAGTTTTCATAAACAGCAAAATCAAACGGCGGGTGCAAGCATTTCCAGACAAGCACGATTGCTGAACATCGGGTTAAAGGGCGGACAGGAGAGGAATACGGACTCCGTCCCGGATTTTATATTTGAACTTAGTTGACGCGCAGTTGACCACGATGTCTGGCCTGGCGCATCACCTCCACCGTCTTGATCCAGCCAAAGAATTGTGTGACCAACTTGCGTGTGGAGATAAAATTTTTCCGCGGTTTGAAGAAGTCGCTGGGAATAAGGACGGCGATCAAGGCGATCGCGGCCAAATTATTTACAACCGCTGCTTGCTTTTCTCGTAAAATTGATTATCTTGAGAAAGCTATAGCGAATGTCTTGAACGTGGCCACCCACGATTTTTCAGGAAGACCGGGCTAATAGGAGAAGCCGCATGAAAACCATTTTAGTGATCGAAGATGAGAAGCACCTACAGACGCTGTACGCGTTGGAGTTGGGTGCCGAAGGCTATAACGTCGTCACCGTTGGCAGCGGCAATGAAGCGCTGGAAAGGCTCCGGAATAATCGAGTTGACTTGGCGATACTCGACATCAAACTTGAAAACGAAAATGGGCTGGAAGTTTTGCGCAATCTCATGGAACAACAACGCGATTTAAAAGTTATCTTGAACACCGCGTATTCAACCTACCGCCATGATTTCAAAAGCTGGTCGGCGGAAGATTATATTGTGAAATCTTCC
>CAYUVM010000690.1:0-2885 GCA_964447935.1 uncultured Cytophagia bacterium
AGAAAAATCATTACGTCGCGCGCGTGCTCAAAGCCGAAGAAGAAAGCTTCAACAATACAATTGATCGCGGCCTCGAAATTTTTGAGAAGATTGTCACGAACGTCCAGAAGAAAAATGCGACGATCATTCCCGGCGAAGATGCGTTCCGGCTTTACGACACCTATGGCTTTCCAGTTGATCTCACGCAGTTGATGGCGCGCGAGCGTAACCTCGGCGTTGACGAAGCCGGCTTTAACGCCGCGATGGAGAAACAGCGCGACCAATCTCGCGAAGCCGGCAAATGGGAATATCAAGTTGATTTCAAGCCCGAAGAGTGGAAACAACTCTCAAAAGGCAACGAGTCGCGTTTCGTCGGTTATTCGGATTTTGAAGTTCAAAGCGAGATTCGCCGTCTCCATCTCGACGGCGACCGCGTGGTGATGACGCTGGCCGACACGCCGTTTTACGCCCAATCCGGCGGCCAAGTCGGCGATGCCGGAACGCTCGAAGGCGATGGTTTTGTCGTCGAAGTTTTAGACACGCAGAAAGTCGGCTCGCACATTGTCCATGTCGGCAAGCTGGTTGCTGGAAAAATTGAAACGCCGAAAGTCACCGCGAAAATCGATATGGTGCGGCGATTGGCAACGGCCCGGCATCACACCGCGACGCATTTGCTCCACAAAGCGTTGCGTGACAGTGTCGGCACGCACGTTTCGCAGGCCGGCTCGCTCGTCGCGCCGGATCGTTTACGATTCGACGTGACGCATTTTCAAAAAATCGAAGCCGCGCAATTGGAAGACATCGAAGGCACGGTGAATGAGCACATTCGCAGAGATTGGGAAATCGAAACTTTTCAAATGCCGTACACCGAAGCGCGCCAGCTCGGCGCGATGGCGATTTTTGAAGAGAAATATGGCGACATCGTGCGTGTCGTGAAGATCGGCGACTACTCGCTCGAACTCTGCGGCGGTACGCATCTGCGCCACACCGGCGAAGCGGGTATGTTTACTCTAATTGGCGAGTCTTCCGCCGCCGCGGGCATTCGCCGTCTCGAAGCGCTCGCCGGAAAAATGTCGGAGGATTTGCTGCGCGCCGAGCGCCATGTTGCCGATGAATTGCGCGCGTTGCTGAATTGCGAGCGCGACGAATTGCCGAACAAAGTTCGCGAGCTGATGGACAGCCGCAAACACCTCGAACGCGAATTGCGCGAGATGCGTTTGAAGCTTTCGAAGCAGGAAATTTTTGAATTGGTGAATCGCGCCACGGCGCTAAACGGCCTGCGTCTTGTGACCGCAAAAGTTGAAGCGGCGACGGTCGATGATCTGCGCGCGATGAGCGACACCCTGCGCGACAAGCTCGGCAGCGGCGTCGGCGTGCTCGCGGCGGTGATGGAAGACAAACTCAATTTCGTTTGCGTCGTCACCGATGATCTCATTAAACAGAAAAATATGAAAGCTGGTGACATCGTCAAGCGCGTGGCCGCCATCGTCGGCGGTTCCGGCGGCGGGCGCCCGCATCAGGCGCTTGCCGGCGGCAAGGACGTGCATCGCCTCGACGAAGCGTTGCGTCAAGTAAATGATATTGTTCAGGAGTTGAGCCATCGCGGCTAATATTTCACAATCTTTATCGAACGCAACGGGAAGCGGCAAAGTCTTTGATTATTTGCTGCAGGTGCGCGCGCAACGCGGCGCCGGTTATTTCGTTTTGATCGACCCCGATAAATGGGAGTTGAAGCAATTGCCGGAGATCGCGGCGGCGGCGAGCGAGAACGGCGCGGACGCCATTCTCATCGGCGGCAGCTTGTTGATGCGCGCCAGTTTTGACGAGATGGTCAAAGCGATCAAAAGCGCGTCGAACGTGCCGTGCATCGTTTTTCCCGGCAGCACGATTCAGATTTCGCGCTTCGCCGATGCGATGCTGTTTCTCTCGCTGATCAGCAGCCGCAACGCAGATTATCTGATCGGCGTGCAAGTGCTGGCGGCGCCGGTGATTCGATTGCTCGGCATCGAGACCATTCCCACCGGCTATATGCTGATCGAATCGGGCCGCGTGACATCGGCGGAATTTATGAGCAACTCGCGCTCGATCCCACGCGACAAAAATGATATCGCGCAAGCCACGGCACTGGCTGCGGAATTTCTCGGTATGCGCATGGTTTATCTCGAAGCCGGCAGCGGCGCAGATTTTCCGGTCACGCCGGAAATGGTGCGGGCGGTTTCGAGTTTTGTCAATACGCCGGTGATTGTGGGGGGCGGCATTCGCACGCCGGAAGAGGCGGAAAAGCGGGTCAAAGCCGGCGCGGCATTTGTTGTGACCGGCAACGTGTTGGAGAAAAATGGCAACCAGCATTTGATCCGTGAATTTGCCGAAGCGATTCACGGCGCGGCGGCGTAAAAATTTTGACGATTAACCCAATAACGCATTTTTATTTCAAGTCTCGGGAATTTTCGAATCATTCGGATGAATCCAAAACCTCGAGACTAAAGTTTTTTCCGGCTTGTCCGGTTTATGTTTGCAGCATAAGGATTGGCATGATTGACTTGCATTCTCATCTTCTGCCCGGCATTGATGATGGCGCGAAGGATTGGGAAGAATCGTTGGAAATGGCCCGGCAGGCCGTTGCTGACGGCACCACGGAAATTCAAATTACCCACCACGTTCTCGACAATTCGCAATACCGCCTCGAGGCCGAGATTCTCGAAAAGTATATGGAGATGAAACGGCTGCTCCAGTCGAAGCGGCTCAAGCTGAATTTGCATCTCGCCTGCGAAATTTATTATCAACCGGATATGGAGCTGACGCACCAGATTTCCACGTTCAACAACAACGGGCGATATTTTCTTGTCGAGTTCCCCATGCAGGGCATTCCGCGCGGCGTCGACGATGTTTTTTTTCAGATGATTCTC
>CAYUVM010000691.1:0-2878 GCA_964447935.1 uncultured Cytophagia bacterium
CTTCGTCTTAGTAGGTGAGATAACGCGTCTGTACAGCCGGCAACGGTTGCGGATATTTAATATGCGCAATCTTATAACCTTCAGACACAAACGTGCTGAACACCAGCTCGCCGGTGGAACTGACCGAAGGCATAAACGCGCCGCCGATGACGTTCGTCACCGGGGAGTTTTGCTTGGTTGCAAGCGCAAGTTCGTAAATATTGAAAATTCCGCTTTCATCCCAACTAAAATAAATTTTTTTGCCGTCGGGGCTGAACACGGCGTCGCGCCGATCCGTGGCATAATCGCCATTGCTCGCGGCATCGGCGAAAACCGGCGTAATCTCTTTCGTGGTTAGATCAAAAAAGTAAAGCTCACGGCCGCGCCGCAATGAATGTGAAAACAAAATCTTATCACCCTCCGGCGCCCATTGCGGCGTAAAAACCTGCTCCTGATTTTTGTAAGTTGTGAGCATTTTGAGCTGCTTCGTTGCGAGATCGTACACCGCGAGATTTTGCGTGCCGTCGCCGTTGACCACGCAGACAATGGACTTGCCGTCCGGCGACCAACTCGGGCTGTGTGCGCGCGTCGCTTCGGTCAAGCGTTTTTCTTTGCGCGATTTCAAATCGTACAGAAAAAGATCGTAAAACACCGAGTGGCCGGGATTGCTCTCGGAACGGCGGCCATAAACCATTTGTTTGCCGTCGGGCGACCATGCATACGAATAATGCACGCCGCCTTTGATCGTTTTGATTCTGCCGTTCGTTTGATCGCGGACGACGAGGGTGGTTTGGCCGAGGTAATCTGCGCCTTCGTTGGTGAGAAATGCGACCGCCTTGCCGTCCGGCGACCACCGCGGGAAAAAATTCGCCGAGCCTTTCGGCTGCAACAGCTCGCCCTCAACCTTGTGCGTTTGAATATCCCGCAACTGGGTGGCGTATTTTTCTTCGAGATACTTCTTCCATTCGCGATACAACGCTGAGCCGCTTTTGCCGGTGGCTTTGTCAATGGCGCTGTCGAACGAAAAGCGCAACAGGCTGCGCATGTTATGGGAAATTTTTTTCAGCGCCTCGAGGCCGTAATGCTCGGCGATATATCCGGAAAACGAATAGCCCTGATTGTAAACGCGCTCGCTGCCAATGCTGTTTTTGCCGAACGAATTCATTTCGGAATAGGTGAGCATCTTGCCCTCGACCACCGCGGTGCGCAGCATCATGTCGCGGTGTGAGTCCCACAGATCATATTGCAGCCCCGGCAGTTGATATTGCGCTACGCCTTCGGCGAACCACGGCGGCACAGTGGTGAACGGAATCGGATACGAAATGATGCGATTGGGATAGCCGAGCAAAACGTCGTCGCGCTTCTCTTGTTCGTAGCCGAGGTCTTGCACATACAGCGCGGGAATGTGGCGCGTCACTTTGCGCGAGGCGCCGAGCGAAATCATATGAGTAAATTCATGGG
This sequence comes from uncultured Cytophagia bacterium, assembly GCA_964447935.1. Taxonomy (GTDB): domain Bacteria; phylum Zhuqueibacterota; class Zhuqueibacteria; order Zhuqueibacterales; family Zhuqueibacteraceae; genus Zhuqueibacter. The sequence goes on from CAYUVM010000691.1 coordinate 1,441, forward strand.
TGATCACATTGCGCAGCCAGTTGTGCGTCCCGCGTAATTCGAAATCCAGGGCACTCGCCCAAATCTCCACTTTATTGTCGAGATAATACGCCGCGCCATTGGAGAAATCGTCGTAATCTTTGATGACAAAATGAATCCTGCCATCCGGCACATAGCCGTACAGCGCGGTGATCGGCGTGAACACGTCTTCCGCAATCTTCGCGGTCAGTTTCGCCGTCTGCTCCGCGCCGTCGTGAAAATGCACGTAAAAATGCGGCGTTTCGATCGAGCGCCAATTCAGCTCCGGATGCGTGAATTCCGGCCCGTCTTGGGCGCGGGCGGCGATGGTAAACAAAACCGCGGCGAAAGAAAATATCATGAAAAAGCTTGTAATAACGCCTTTAGGCGTTTTACGGCGCCAAGGAGTTTTGTTTAATTGCTGAAACATCATTTCAATTCCTACGGTTTGCGCCCAAAGGCGCGACTTCAAAAAATTATTTCACCACGGCAATCTTAATAATCGCCACCGAAGTTTCACTTTGTCCTTTGGCTTCGACACGTGCCAGATAGACGCCGCTTTGCACATTTTGCAGATTCCATTGAATTTCATTATCGACTTGCCCTAAACCGGGGCCGGCAAACTCGGTAATGAGATCGCCGGCGCTGTCATAAATTGAAATTTTCACTTCCGCATTGTCCGCCAAACGATAACGGATGGTCGTGAAATTACCTTCGGTCGGATTGGGGTAATTATAAACCGATTGCCGCGGCATGAGCGTTGGGAAATCGATAACCCTATTCGGGTCTTTGACCAGGTTTAAACTCGTCTGTGCGGCGTCGTGGTGATACATCGGCCAGTCGGCTTGATTGCCGCTCGACGGCAAACGCCAGACCTGCACAAAACCGTTGCCTGAGACACCAACGAGTTCAAGCTTGCCATCGCCATCCATATCTGCGGTGGCGAGGCTGCCGAGCCCGGCTCCGCTCAGCGCCAGCGGAAAACCGGCAATGAGTTTGCCCTCGCGTTGATACGCATAAACATTGCCGTCAACACCGGGCACCAGCACATCCTGCGTGCCGTCGCCGTCGGCATCGGCAATGATCGGCGTGATGGCATAAGGCGTTTTCGCATTTGCCGCCACGTTAATCGACAGCGGAAAATTTTCCGTCTGCGCGCCGTTGAAATTGTACGCCAGCAGACGATGGTTGGAAACGAGCACGATTTCCTTGCGGCCGTCTTTGTTCAGGTCGGCAAGGGCAACCCCGGCTTTCTCTTTCGCAGGCAAATTGATGGGAAAATTTGGTTGATCAAAAATACCCGTTTCAGAGATATGTATCCGGCCTTCCCGATCCCGAACAACTAATTCTGTGGCATTATCATTATTTAGATCGGCAATAGCCACCGCATCAAATAAGTTGCTGGGCTGCGTTAATAAAGCTGGATCGTTCGAACCAACAG
>CAYUVM010000692.1:0-2856 GCA_964447935.1 uncultured Cytophagia bacterium
GCCGCGACTGGCGCGAAGTGTTGCGCGAAAAAACCGGCGAAGATTTGAGCGCCCGCGCGCTGCTGAAATATTTTGAACCGCTGACGGCGTATTTGCAAACCGTTAATCAGGGGCGGAAGCATACGCTGGGAGATATTTGAGTAAAAGCAAAAGACTAAACATCCGCGCCAAGGAAAATGGCGGATGAAATATATGCAAAGAATCTTTGTGATAATGCTCAAAACCGGCGGTCTGTGACGCGAATAAACAACCCGGCATTTTTATTTTTTGCGGGGATGGGATTGTATCGCTTTGCGCACCAACCTGTGACACAGTCATATTAAGCGCAAGTATTATTTTACAAAACGATTTTGTATGCGTTCGCTCGGCTTGACCTTTGAAGATTTGCAATTTCTCCACCGCGCCGTAACGCTGGCGCGTGAAGCGGAGAAGAACGGCAATCTGCCGATCGGCGCCGTGATCACCCTGCAAGGCGAGGTGATCGCCGAAGCCGGCAATACGATGCTCACGCCGCATTATCATCCCGGCCGCCATGCCGAAATCGAAACGTTGCAGCGCGTGCCGTTGGCATTGTGGCCGCGCAGCCGCGCGATGACATGTTATTCAACGCTTGAGCCTTGTACGATGTGCATGGGCGCGCTGTTGCTGCACGGCATCGGACGCGTTGTTTTTGGCGCCAAAGATCATGCCGGCGGCGCGACCACGCTGCTCGCGTATTTGCCACCCTATTACGCCGAAAATAAAGGCGTGCCACAGTGGATCGGCCCGGCTTTGCCGGAGATTTGTGACCCGCTTTATCAACGCGCCGTGGCGCGATTTGATCAGCTGGTTTGCGGCAGAAGCGGTTTTAATTGTTCAACATGAAAAAAATGCTCCCAGTTTTCATTTCAATTGCCATCATTATCAGTGTGGCGTTGTTGCGCGAGCGCTCGCGAACTTTAGCCGCGGTGTTGGTCACGCTGCCGATTAACATTCCGCTGTCGATGTGGATTGTGGCGCGCGGCAATGACGGCAATGCGAAAATAATTTACGATTTTACGCGTTCAACTGTTATTGGCATGGGCATCACCCTGGTGTGGATTCTCATTGTCTTTTTTGCATTACGTGCGGGTTGGACTTTGGCCGTGGCGCTCACAACTGCTTACGGCGCGTGGATCATGCTTATCGCCGTATTGTTTGCGCTGCGGGTGTTGTCTTTGTAGTTTGATTATTGTGCCTTAAGGCCGGAACTTTTCTAGAGAAATGCTCCACCTGCAATCTTTCGCCATTCGCAAATGGCCGGCGAGTTTGCAACACGAGTTTCCCTTTACGCTGGCCGTTCTACAATCCCTGCGGAAACTTGAATTCACGGCCCCCGTGACGTTTTTCGTTGGTGAAAATGGCTCCGGCAAATCGACGTTGCTGGAGGCCATCGCCTGCGCGACCGGCGCCATCACCGTCGGCAGCGAAAATGTAAAAACGGATAAAACGCTGGCTGCGGTTCGAAAACTCGCCACGTATTTCAAACTTACTTGGCAGCAGCGCACCCACAAAGGCTTTTTTCTGCGCGCGGAAGATTTTTTCGGTTATGCCAAAACCCTGGCGCAATCTCGCGCCGAAATGGAGCAGGAAATGCAGGCGATTGACGCCGAATATCAGGGCCGCTCCGAGTCGGCGAAAGGGCTTGCAAAAATGGCTTATACGCGGGAACTGAATGACATGCGCCAACGCTATGGCGACGGCTTGCTCGACGGCGCTTCACACGGCGAAAGCTTTTTGTCGCTGTTCCAATCGCGCTTCGTGCCGAACGGGTTGTATTTGCTGGATGAACCGGAAGCGCCGCTCTCGCCCATCCGCCAACTTGCCTTCATCGCCGCGCTCAAACAAATGGTCGAACAAAACGCGCAATTTATTATCGCCACACACTCACCGATCATCATGGCTTTTCCGGAAGCGACAATTCTGAGTTTTGATCAGGCACGGATTCGGCCCGTGAATTATGCGAGCTTGGAACATGTGACGTTGACGCGCGATTTTTTAAACAAGCCGGAAGCCTTTTCGACACATCTTAGAAGGGTCAAACATGCATCTTTCTCAGCAACAAATCATTCATTCTTGCCATAAGAATGCCGGCCCGTGGATTCGCGCCGTGCAGGATGAACAAATTGAAAGCCGCAAGCTTTCCACCAATCAGGCGATCATTGCAACGATTTTGCATTATCGGCCGCAAACGCTGCTCGACCTCGGCTGCGGTGAAGGCTGGCTGACCCGCAAGCTGACCGCGCATGGCGTGCGCGTGCTGGGAGTTGATGCGATTCCGGCGTTAATTGAAAATGCCAAGCAACTGGGCGGCGGTGAATTTGCCGTTTATGCTTATGAACAAATCGCGAACGGCGATTTAACGCAGCAATTCGACGCGGTTGCCTGTAATTTTTCTCTGCTCGGCAAAGAGTCGGTAGACCAGCTTCTGCGCCGCATTCCGGCGTTACTAAATGCAGAAGGGCATCTGTTCATTCAAACGCTGCATCCCGTGATGACCTGCGGCGACGCGCCCTATCAAGACGGTTGGCGCTCCGGCTCGTGGGCGGGATTCAGCGCGGATTTTTCCGACCCGGCGCCGTGGTATTTTCGGACAATCGCCTCGTGGACAAAACTATTGCATGAAAGCAATTTGGCGCTGGCGGAAATGCTCGAGCCGCTGCATCCCAATACCGGAAAACCGGCTTCGCTTTTGCTGGTCGGGAAAAAATAAAAGCCGTCAGCCGCCGATTCCCGCCGCCAATCACCGAGATAGTGTACTTCATTATTATGTTTTTCGTATTTTAGTCTGTTACAAGTGATATCTTTGCAAAAAAAGCAAAGACTTTCAACACAGAG
>CAYUVM010000693.1:0-2852 GCA_964447935.1 uncultured Cytophagia bacterium
AGGTGGCAGCCGTGGCTTCGGCGCTCAATCCGCAGCGGGCATACGGCGCGGATGTGATTGCGCGGATCAATTATATCGTTGAACACCCTGGCGGCCTTGAGTTGTTGCATCGTTTGCTCATCAAGCAAATGAATGAACTATTGGCGCAACTTTGCGCCAGTGCAGAAATTGCGCCGGAGCATATTTATAAAATCACCGTTGCCGGCAATACCGTCATGCAGCATATCGCCCTCAACGTTGATCCCCGCTATGTTGCTTATTCACCATACACGCCGGCCTTTCAAGGGCCGGCAACGCTGGCAGCCCAGGAACTCGGCTTGCACATTCACCCCGAGGGCAGCGCTTATTTTTTGCCGAACCTCGCCTGTTTTGTCGGCAGCGATATTACAGCGGTGCTCACGGTTCTTGATCTCGAGGAAACCGAGGCGATTCAACTCGTGGTCGATATCGGCACCAACGGGGAGATGGTGCTCGGGTCAAAAAACAAATTGCTCTGCTGCTCATCGCCGGCGGGTCCGGCCTGGGAAGGCGCGTACATCACCTGGGGCATGCGCGCCGCGCGTGGCGCGATTGAGCGGGCGGAAATTATGAACGGCGACTTGCAATTTCGCACCATCGGCGGCGCCGAACCGATTGGCATTTGCGGCTCCGGCCTGCTTGATCTCGTTTGCGAATTTGTGCGCGCCGGCGTGATCGATAAAACCGGACGAATTTTGCATCCAACAGAAATGCCGGCGCTGATGAGCGCCAAACTCAAGGCCCGCATTGTGCCGCACGAAAACGGCGCGAATCATATCGCCATTGCCAAGCTTGATGATGAGAAAGCGATCATGCTCATGCAAAAAGATCTTCGCGAAGTGCAGCTTGCGAAAAGCGCGATCGCTGCCGGCATCAAAATTTTAATGCAAGAATTACAGGTGAAGCCCGAAGATATTCAAAATGTTTATATTGCCGGCGCCTTCGGCAATCACGTGCGCGGGCAAGACGCGGTTGACAGCGGGTTGGTTCCACGCGTGCCCGTCGAGCGCATTAAATTTATAGGCAATGCCGCGCTTGCCGGCGCCGAAGCTGTGTTGCTTTCGCAGGAGGCGCGGCACAAAGCCGAACGTCTCGCCGCCGAGGTCGGCTACGTCGAAATTTCCGAGCGCAGTGATTTTCATGAATTTTTTGTGGAGTCCATGCATTTTCTGTAAGCTCGCATCGCATCAAAATTGAAGATAACTTTACCATCACCTTGAGGAAGGAGAGAAAGAGTATGCGCGCGTTTGGCAACAGCCTCACCCGAAACTTGGTTTTGTTCTGGCTTGGTTTAAGTTTTACTGCACAAAGTGCAATTAACCCGCCGCCGGCAGACGATCATTACTGGCAGCAATTCGTGCATTATCAAATGAACGTGGCTCTTGATCCCGACACGAAAATGCTCACCGGCACCTCCAGCATTCTCTATCGCAACAACTCGCCGAACACCCTCGATAAAATTTACATGTATCTTTATCCCAATGCTTTTCGCAACAATCAATCAACTTACGGGAAAGAAGCGGAGAAAGCTTATTTCCGCATTCTTTCCAACGAGGCGGACGGCGGCTGGATTGATATCACCGAGTTTCGTCTGTTCCCGCCAAAGACAAACAACGCGGAGACCAAAGTCAGCGCTTTTAAAATTGATGACACCATTCTCGAAGCCGCATTGCCGGCGCCGTTGCAACCCGGCGAGGAAATCCGGATCGAGTTGGCTTTTAAACAGAAAGTGAAAAAATTTCAAGATCGTTCCGGCTATCGAGATCATCAATTCGATTTTGCGCAATGGTATCCCAAACTCTGCGTTTATGATGAAGAAGGTTGGCATCCGACGCCGTTTCATTTGCAAGGGGAATTTTATGGCGAGTTTGGCACTTTCGACGTCACGATTGATGTCCCTTTTGATTATATTGTCGGCGCCACCGGGGCGGTGACTGAAGGCGATCCGGGGTGGTCACTGGTGCAAGTTGACACCTCACTCGCGGCGGTGGAATGGGAGAAAAAGCATGTTGAAATGAAAACCGCGATCGCTGAAAAAATAAAAAAGCAACCGCGCCGGCGCGTTTCTTTTCATGCCGAGAACGTGCACGATTTCGCGTGGGTTACTTCGTCGGATTTTCTCTATGAGCGCGGCGAGTATGACGGCATTCCAGTGCATGCGCTGTTTCGGAGCGCCGCCAAATCTGATTGGTCCAAAGTCGTGACCGAGCGCGGCCGGCGCGCGCTGGAATGGCTCTCAACCAAATTCGGGCGCTATCCCTATCCGCAATTGACGATCACCCACGGCCTGCTCGGCGGCGGCATGGAATATCCGATGCTCGTCATGAACTCGTCGGACAGCGAGGGCCTTATTCTGCATGAAGTCGGGCACATTTATTTCTATGGCATCTTCGGCAACAACGAACAAAAAGAAGCTTGGCTCGATGAAGGTTTCACGACGTTTCAAACGCGTTGGTATTTTGAATCACGCGGGCAGCAAAATGAGGGGACGCGCGAAAACAAATCCTGGTTGGAACGCCATCGTCCCAAAGACTCCGACAATGCCAGCAATCGCGGCTGGGCTTTGAACTACATGACCAGTGGTTATAACGAGCCGATTTCACTGTATTCGTATAAATTTAAAAACGGCATGAGCTACGGCATTAACGCGTACACCAAAGGTTCGATTTTTTATGAAATGCTGCGCTATGTGGTGGGCGAGGAGACGTTCAATAAAATTTGCCGGGAATATTTCACGCGCTGGGCGCTGAAGCACGTGAATGAAGCGCGCTTCAAACAGGTTTGCGAAGACGTCAGCGGCATGGATTTGGATTGGTTTTTTCAACAATGGCTGC
>CAYUVM010000694.1:0-2846 GCA_964447935.1 uncultured Cytophagia bacterium
ATTTTCAAACTCGGCGGATGTTCCCAATCATAGGCGATGTAACCCACTTCACCGTTTCGCGGCCCTCCCACCACTTCCACTTTAAATTCCGTCATGTGCTCGTGCGCATGTGAGAAAAGTTGGAAAATCGCCAGCCGCTCTCCAAAATTAAACGTTCGCGTTAACGTAGTCACTTTTTGGGGTGGCAAATTGATACTGGTATTGTTCAGATTCAGAATCTCGGCAATGTGTTTGACCTTCGCCGGATCGGCGTAATGCAAATTCGCATACGCCTCGCCCGGAATGATTGTCGTTGCGCGATTGGCATAATGCGAATTTAAATCGATGCCGGTTCCCGCCGGCAGCCGCAGCGCCACGCCCGGAGGAAAATGATAATTCAGCAACGGCCATTGCGTGCCGGCAAGAAAATCGTGGTACTGCATGGTCAAAATCGTGTTGAGGATATAACCGCCGCTGGCATCGCGAACATCGCGCAGCACATTCGGCGGCGGAATCATATTAGCCGGCGTGCTTTTCTGAAACGTGTTGAGCAAAAAATGATGGCTGCCCGGCCGCATCGTCATCTCGACGCGCTCGATCAGCAAATCCTGCGCGTTGTCGAGCGGCAAGTATGAAAACACCTCACGATCAAAATTGGGCGCGACCTCAAACGGGCCGATGTGAAGTTGCATGCCATTGGCCGGCTTGGCCAACGGCGCAAAAGCGGGCGTTTGATAACGCGTCGTGTCTTGCAGCAACGCCCGGTCGGCAACGATACCGTTTTGCGGCGCCCCGGCCACGATCCAGCGCCGAATCAATTCCAGTTCGCCGTTGGCGAGCACAGGCGCGCCAAGTGGCATCATCGCGCCGTATTGCGGATGGTCGCGATAAAAATGTTCCTGATCCGGCGCATTGATTTTTTCCCAAAGATAACTTTTATACAAACTCTCCAGGCCTTTGGTGCCTAACCGCAAAAGCCCCTCGCTCTTCGCGGCAGCGTTGGTTGGCGCCGCGTTGACGAGTTGGTAATAAGCCACGTCGTTGGTCAACACCAGCCCAGATTGCCGGGCAAAATACATTCCCTCGGTGTGACAACTTACGCATTGGCGATCAAGAATTTGTTGCTGGATGGTTTGCTAGGTAGAAGTTGCCTGGCGATAGCTGGTGGCGGCGAAAACAAGTAAACTCAAAAAAAATGATGCGCGGACTTTCATGCATTTTCTCCGGTGAAGGTGTCACAGAAGATAGACAAATCTCTTTCAAAAAGCAAGTTGTGCCTATTGGATAATTTTCTCATGCAATTTTCCCCGGGCTTTTCCTTTTTCAGGGTTATCTTGACTTTTCCACACAAATTATGTACATTTTTTTACTTGCCTGCACAAAAAGTTTATGCTCACCTCAGAACAAAACAAGCGCTGCTCAATATTTTTTAACGTTAAAAGTTATCTTGATTCGTTTCATTATTCAAGGAGACGGGATCTATGCAAAACACAAACAAAAACTTTCGTGGCCTTTTCATATTAATGCTGCTCAACGCCGTCAATCTGTTGCACGCGCAATGGGTGCAGCAGCCATTTCCGACAACCGAAATTTTATACAAAGTTCGATTCGTTAATGGCAATACGGGCTGGATACTTGGGGAAAATGGCATTTATAAAACGGCAGACGCCGGAAAAACCTGGCTAAGGCAAAATGCCGCAACCCGGTTTGGTAACCTGCTCTTGACGTTAGATGAAAATACAGCTTTTTACTCCGCTTCCAACAATATCAGCGCCACCAAAACCACCACCGGCTTACGCCGCACCGGCGACGGCGGCGCGACGTGGCAAATTGTGGACAGCAGCTATTTTCATTACTTCGACGGCGACTTCGTCAATGAGCGAATCGGCTACGTCACGGCCGCCGATGTTAATTTTCGTTCGGCAATTTTGAAAACGCTCGACGGCGGGAAAACGTGGAAGACCATCGCGAACAATTTCAGTCCGGCGCATTACGAATTGACGGGCTTAACTTTTGTTGATGAACAGCGCGGTTGGGCGGTTTCGTATGATGCGATTATTTTCCACACGCGTGACGGGGGAACCACGTGGACATTGCAAGATTCAATTCGCGTGGCTCCGTCATATTTTACACCATTACGCGATATTCAATTTACCACACCCGATAGCGGCTGGGCGGTGGGCGGTCTTTCCGGCAATCAACTCATTGTGAGAACAACGAATGGTGGCCAGCACTGGAGCGCCATGCAACAACCGGGGTGCAGCTTGCGCGAAGCACAATTTTTAAATTGACCCGTCGGCTGGGCTGTTGGCATGAATAATTTGGGGGCTTTTATTTTGCAAACCACTACAGGCGGCGCCTCCTGGACCGGGCAATCTTTGCAGCCCACCCCGGGCCCCAATGCTGGCATCGAATCGTTATCGTTATTAACTCAAAACACCGGTTGGGCTGTGGGTTGGCAAGGACGCGTCTATAAACTGAGTTCCACCGTATCGGTAGCAACTGCGCCGCTTTCATCCAATTCTACTCCTGAAAAATTTGGCCTCGCATTCAATCAGCCCAATCCCGTTAGAGTTTCGACCCGTTTTGCATACACGCTTTCGGCCGCCGCTTCCATTCGCCTCGCGATTTATGATGTTTTAGGGCGCGAAGTTGCGTTGTTATTTTCCGGCGAGAAAGCACCGGGCGTTTACAGCGTTTTCTGGGAGGGGCGCGATCAGCACAATACCCTTCTGCCGAATGGCATTTATTTCTATCGTTTGCAAGCCGGCGATTTTATGTCGACGCGCAAGCTCGTGATATTGCGGTAACTTTTTAGCAGGATGCTGAAAAAGTAAGATTTTTACTTGAAAAATTCGAACAAATGC
>CAYUVM010000695.1:0-2846 GCA_964447935.1 uncultured Cytophagia bacterium
CGAATTCGCCGATCACCGACGGCGAGCATATTTTTGCGGACTTCGGCTCGCGCGGTATTTATTGTTACGATCTGAGCGGCAAATTGCAGTGGAAAAAAGACCTCGGCGACATGACCACCCGCAATGGTTTTGGCGAAGGCAGCTCGCCGGCGCTGCACGGCAACACGCTGGTGGTGAATTGGGACAATGAAAACGGCTCATTTTTTGTCGCGCTGGACAAACGCAACGGCAAGGAGTTGTGGCGCGTGAACCGCGAGGAGCCCACCACGTGGGCAACGCCGTTGATCGTGCTGCATGAAGGCAAACCGCAGGTCATTGCCAACGCCACCAATCGCGTGCGCAGTTATGATCTGGCCAACGGCAATTTGATTTGGGAAAATGCCGGCACGACGTTGAACGCGATCCCCTCGCCGGTGGCAGCGGAAGGCATGGTGTACGTCACCGCGGGTTTTCGCGGCAGCGCGTTGTATGCGATTCGGCTGGCGGAAGCGAAGGGCGATCTCAGCAACTCGGCGGCGGTGGTGTGGAAATACGATCAAGACACGCCGTATGTGCCTTCGCCGTTGCTTTATGACGGCAAGCTGTATTTTCTCAAAGTGAACACCGGCATTCTCTCGTGTTTCAACGCGAAAACCGGCGAGCCACATTACAGCCGCCAGCGTCTTGAAAGCATTGCGAATATTTATGCCTCGCCGGTCGGCGCGGCCGGTCGCGTGTATCTCGTGGGCCGCGACGGCTCGACGATGGTAATTAAAAACAGCGCCAGCTTCGAAGTGCTGGCCACGAACAAACTGGATGACGGCATCGACGCCTCGCCGGCGCTGGTGGATAATGAAATTTATTTGCGCGGCAAGAAATTTTTGTATTGTATTGCCGAAGCGCGGTAAAGTAAACAGCGCTTGCCGGTTTCAGAACGAATTGAAGAGTGGAGCCATGTGGATTCGTGTTTTCAGCCGTATTGGCATGTGGTTGCTGGCGGTGCCGGTTTTGGCATTTCCGCAAGCGCCCGAAGATTCAAAATTGGTGCAGCGGGAAGATTCGCTGCAAACGGTTCTGCCGCGATTTCTGGCGTTGAATGAGAATATTGCCACGGGCGCGCAACCGGCCGCCGCTGCTTTTGCCAAACTCGCGAACCGCGGATTTCGTGCCGTGTTGAGTTTGCGCACCGACACCGAAGGGGTTGATCTGAAGAAGGATCGCGAATTGACCGAAGCCGCCGGCATGCGCTACCTCCAAATTCCGGTGGTCACTGCCGCGCCCGCTCCGGAGCGGGTTGAGGAATTTCTCAAGACGGTTGCCGACCAGAAAAATTATCCGCTGTTGATTTATTGCGGCAGTGCCAATCGCGTCGGCGCGCTGTGGATGATCTATCGCGTCGTCGCCAATGGCTGGACCGAAGAAAAGGCGTTGGCCGAGGCGGTTAAAATCGGCTTGACGCGGCCGGAATTGAAAAGCTTTGTGCAATCGTATCTCGCGCGGCGCGCCCCAAATAATTTGCTACCGCCGGCCTCGCCGCGATAATTTAAATGGGGCTTGAAAAACTTTCGGTTTTAAACAAAAATCCCCGGCTGCATCTGCACAGCCGGGGATTTGATTTACCCATGATGTTTTAGTTGTACTTCGCCACATTTAAAATTGTGCCCACGAAACACACGAAAAGCTTGTTAATGTATTTTGCGTTTTTAGTGGGTCATGCAAAGTAATCTGACTCAGTAGAATTAGAGCGTGTTCAAAAAGGTGGCGCTCGCCGCTGACCGGCTACCTAAACATGCGACAATGACGAGATTGCACGCGCAGAAAAGGCCGGCCAGCAACCTGGCGAATGCCTGCGTGGAATTTTACGCCGTCCTGCCGCTCATCGACGGCTTGTACATCGCGCCGGCAATCGCGCCCTGTATCGCGCCGAGAATCAACGCGCCGACCACCCAGAGCCATGACAACGCATACGGAAACCCGTTGATGAACATGTGATTGTACATGGCCGACGGCATGCTGAGAAACAATTGCGCCAGTACGCCGAACTGCACACCACCCTTGACACCGCCGCCAAAGCTGCCCATGACCCGCGTCCACAGATAGACCAGCAAGCTCGATTGGATCAATTCGCCAACGAGAAGCCAGACGTTGAATTCCTGGCTCTGCACAAAGGTGGCCGCGTTGGTTTGATAATAGCTTGGCCCCAAAAACATGCCGTGGAAGAGAAAGTCCCAAACAAAAGTCGCGACGAAGACGGCGCCCGTTGCGATTGTGCATTTTTTAATATCCATTTTTCCTCCTTTTCCCGATCAGGCGGGATGGTTTGTTAAAACAATAGAGTGAATTGTACGGCTTGTTTTCAACCATGCTCCGGATCAGTGCGAGTAAAAGTCGTTGGCGGGTTATTCAATTTTGTCGTCATATAAAATAAAATCCTGCTGCCAATGTCAAGGAAAATTTTAAATTACAACGTTGTGCAAAATCTACGGTCTATTTTGCAAATGGCAAGCATGCAAAACTTTGGCGCGCGCGTGAGCGTGTTAATCGGGACGAGCTGGCTTTTGAGTTGCAGCTCGCCGCCGGCCACCGCGCCGGAATCTTTCTCGGCGCCGGCGGCCCTCAACGACGGTTTGCAAACCGCGCGGCCGCGTGAGGTCGCGCTTGATGAAGATATTTTGGCCGCGCTGGTCAAGCGCGTGCGCACCAACGCCATTCCCAGCCAGCACAGCCTGCTCATCCTGCGGCATGATCGTTTGGTGCTGGAAGAATATTTCAACGGCTCCAGCCGCAATGACGTACACACGCTGCAATCCGTGACCAAAAGCGTGACCTCACTGTTGATCGGCGCAGCGATTCAGCGGCAATACCTT
>CAYUVM010000696.1:0-2843 GCA_964447935.1 uncultured Cytophagia bacterium
CCCGTCAAACTTGATGAGTTTGAGCGCCAATAATGTCGGCGCTATCCTCGCTGATCGCAAAGGCCGGATGTGGGTCGGCACGGCTTCCGGTGGCCTCAATAAGTTTGATCCCACCACGGGCTGGTTTACCCGCTATTCACATGAGCCTGGTGCTTTGCATGCTTTGAGTAGCAACACCATTGTCGCGCTCTGCGAAGATCGGACGGGAACACTTTGGATCGGCTCCTACAAGGGTGGTGTTGACAAACTCGATCCTTTTCAATATAAATTTGCGCATGTTCAAAATGAACCGCTGAACGAGAGCAGTTTGCGTTCCAACCATGTTCGCGCCATTCATCAAGATCGCGCCGGAAATGTTTGGGTCGACACCTTTGGTAGCGGGCTAGAACAAATAATTGTTGCCGCACAGGATTCGACACTCAAGTTCATTCATCATCCCGCCGACACCAAGAAGCTTCGGACGAATCTAATTACGGCGCTGCAGGAAGATACAACCGGAACCTTGTGGATCGGCACATTTGATGACGGCCTGTATGCGTGGGATCGAGCGCGCCGGCATTTTTCGCATTTTCAATATTCGTCACGCGATACCAACAGCTTGAGCTTGAACAATGTGAACACGATTCTGGTTGATCGCGCTGACGACATTTGGATTGGCACGGACGGTGGCGGCCTAAATCATTTTGATCGCCGAACGAAGCGATTTCGGCGCTATCAAAATAGACCGGAAATTTCTACGGGGTTGGGCAATAATTTCGTGCATGCGCTTTATGAAGACCGCCACGGCAATATTTGGATTGGCACCTATCGCGGGCTTGATCAGTTTGACCGGCAGACGCAAACATTTACGCATTACCAGCACCGTCTAAATGATCCGAATAGTTTAAGCAATAATTATGTTTATGCGATCTGCGAAGATCGGGCCGGAACCTTGTGGGTGGGCACCAGCGATGGGTTGAACAAATTTGATCGCGCGCGCGAAAAATTTACAAACTATAAAGAGCCCGATGGGCTGCCAAACGGCGTCATCTGTGGGATATTGGAAGATGAGGCCGGCAAGCTTTGGATCAGCACCAAAAAAGGGCTGGCCCAATTCGACACGCACACCGCAGCCTTTCGCAGCTTTGAGGTCGCCGATGGTCTGCAAAGTAACATGTTTAACGTCGGCGCCTTTCATAAAAATCGCCGCGGCGAAATGTTTTTCGGCGGCATTAATGGCTTCAATTGGTTTAATCCCGCGCAAATCAAGTTGAATCCAGAAGCGCCGCCGATTATCCTTACCGGGCTTAAAGTTTTAGGCAAGCCACAGCCGCATGGAACTGAGTTGCAACAATTACAAACACTGGAACTTTCCCATCATGAAAATTTTTTGACAGTTGAATTTGCCGCACTTTCTTATACCGCTCCGGGAAAAAATCAATATGCCTACAAACTTGAAGGATTGGAAACCATCTGGAATTATTGCGGCACGCAAACCACGGCAAATTATTCGAACCTCAAGCCGGGACGATATATTTTTCGCGTGAAAGGAGCAAATCCGGATGGGGTGTGGAACGAAGCCGGTGCGGCGCTGACTTTCACGATCACACCGCCGTTTTGGAAAACGTGGTGGTTTTATCTGGCGGTCGGATTCATAGTTGTTGCGGTGGTTCTGCTGTTGCATCGTATGCGCCTCCAAGGCGAACGTCGCCGGGTTGTTGAAATCGAGCGGATCAAAAGCGAAGAAAGGCTTGAACGCTTCAAGGCCATCGAGCATGCCAGGCTGGAAGAACGTGAACGGGTGCGCAAGCAAATCGCTGCGGATTTTCATGATGAATCCGGCCACAAATTGACCAAGATTTCATTGTTCTGTGGTGTGTTGCAATCGAAGCTCTCAGCGCAGGCGTGGGAGATCGGCGAATATGTTGAGCGGATAATGAAAGTCGCGGCGAGCTTGCATAAAGATATGAATGATTTTATCTGGGCGCTCGACCCTACGGAAAATACGCTGCACGATACCGCGTTGAAGTTGCGCGATTTCGGCGAAAAATTATTTGATCACACCGGCATTCAATTTCACTTGCGCGGAATGAGCGCGGAGTTGGAGCAAATTCATTTGGCGATGGAAGCGCGGCAAAATTTGACCTGCATCTTCAAAGAAGCCATGAACAATGTTTTAAAGCACACCCGTAGCGAGTGCAAACATGTAACGTGCGAGTTTGGCCGCGAAAATGGCCATTACACGATCCGGTTGCTGGACGATGGCAAAGGCTTTGAACCAAACCATTGCGAGTTGGGACACGGGTTGCGCAACATGCAAAAACGCGCCAACGCCATTCACGGCAGCTTGGAAATTATTTCGCGGCGCGGTGAAGGCACAATTATACAATTCACCAACACGATTGTAATCCCTGAAAATAACCGGCAAAATTATTTGCGTGTGTAGCATTCATTAAATTCCCCAAATAAGTTAAAGTTTCCAGTTTATGATTCGAATTGCAATTGTCGAAGACGAAGACGAAATTCGCGAAAGCCTGGCAATTATCATCAACGGCGCGAAGGGTTTTACTTGTGCCGGCGCCTACAGCGATTGTGAAACCGCGCTGCTCAAGCTGGAAGATGATTTGCCGGACGTCGTTTTGTTGGATATCAAATTCCGGCCGGGCAAAATGTCCGGCATCGAAGGGGCGCGCAAGTTCAAGGCGCTGCTGCCCGAATTGGATATCATCATGATGACAAATAATGAAGATAATGAGTTGATTTTTGAATCGCTTAGTGACGGCGACAGCGGGAATATGTTAAAAAAAATAGCGCCGGCAGAAATGCTCGCCGAGTTCGGCTGGAAGATCGGCGACAAGATCCCG
>CAYUVM010000697.1:0-2841 GCA_964447935.1 uncultured Cytophagia bacterium
GGGGCAATCTCGGGATGTGGGTTTTTCTGGCCGGCGACGCTATGACGTTTGGTTCGTTGCTCGCGGGCTATGGCGCGCTACGCGCCGGCAGTATGGATTGGCCGGATCCGACAACTATTCTCGGCATCAACCTTACGGCGTTCATGACCTTCCTGCTCATTTGCAGCAGTGTGACGATGGTCAAAGGCCTGTCGGCGATCAAGCACGGCGATCAAAAGGGCATGCGCAATTATCTGTTGCTCACGGCACTCGGCGGCGCCATCTTTCTTGGTTTGCAAGCATACGAGTGGACGCATTTGATTACCGGCGAACACAAAGTTCTGTTCACCACGACCGCCGGTCAAAAGAGTTTGTTCGGCGCAACTTTTTATGCCATCACCGGCTTCCACGGCGCGCACGTCACCGGCGGCGTGATTTACCTGCTTATTGTTGTTTTCAACGGCATGCGCGGCAAATACTCTGCAGAAAATTTCAATGGCGTCGAGTTGGTCGGCTTGTACTGGCACTTTGTCGACCTGGTTTGGATTTTGGTATTCACGTTCATTTATTTGATTCCGAATCCGTCATAATCTATCAGGAGAAATATTCATGTCGGGAACACATCAAGAACCGAATTATATGGCGGTGTTTTATTCCCTGGCCGTCTTGACCGCAGTGGAAGTTGGCGTGGCCTACGTGAAATCATTGCCGTTGCTCGTCATGGGCCTGGCGCTGGTTATTCTCGCGCTGGTCAAAGCTTTTCTCGTCGGCATGTACTTCATGCATTTGAAATTCGAGAAGCGCACGCTCGGCATCATTGCGCTAACGCCGCTGATTCTGTGTACCTTGTTAATCATCGCCCTGTTGCCGGATTTAACCGGCACCAAGCGCAAATCTGACACAACGGCGGTGGCGCAAACTGAACAGCATGATGCCGCTCAATAAATTTGTCTTTTCATTTTTTGTTTTATCGTAAGCGCAAGATGAGTAATTCAATTTATAATGTTTGGCTCCACCGCTTCGCAAAACTTGTGGCTGGAGCCACATTTATTTTAATTTTTATCGGCGGCCTGGTGACCAGCACCGACTCCGGCCTTGCCGTTCCCGACTGGCCGACGACTTACGGCCAGTTTATGTTCTCGTTTCCGCTCTCGCAAATGGTTGGCGGCATTTTTTATGAACACGGCCATCGCATGGTCGCCAGTATTGTTGGCATGTTGATGGTCATTTTGGCTGTTTGGCTTTGGCAAACCGAGTCGCGCCGCTGGGTGAAACGGCTCGGCTGGTTGGCGCTGTTAGCCGTAATCGTTCAGGGCTTGCTCGGCGGTCTCACCGTTTTATTTTTATTGCCGACGGCTATTTCCGTCAGCCACGGCGCGCTGGCGCAAACATTTTTTTGTTTAACGATTTGTTTGGCTCTGTTTACCTCGAAAGAGTGGCAGCAAGCGCCCAATAAAATCACCGACGCATACCGCCCGCCGTTGCAAACTATGACGATCGTGACCACCGCGGCCGTTTTCATGCAACTCATTCTCGGCGCGCTGATGCGCCACACCAAATCCGGTTTGGCGATTCCGGATTTCCCTTTGGCCTTCGGCCGGATCATTCCGCCATTTGATTCTGCCAAAATCGCCATTCACTTTTCGCACCGCATTGGCGCGCTTGTGGTTTCAACGCTGGTGATTTGGACGGTGGCGCGGATCATAAAACATTATCGCGGTGAGAAAAAACTTTATCGCCCGGCAATGTTTTTAATCTGCGCCCTGCTGCTGCAATTGACGCTCGGCGCCTTTACAGTGTGGACGCAGAAAGACGTGTTGATTACGACGGCGCATGTCGCGACCGGCGCCTTGATTTTAGGAACGAGCTTGTTTTTGACACTGCGCACGCGCCGCTATCTTGCCGTTGCCGAAAAAACTTCGTTTGCCATTCAAGTTGGCGAGGCGATTTAATATTTGAAGCTTTGAGTTTACTAAAAAAGAAATGACTGCAACCCAACCCGGCGACGCGCGCCGTGGCCAGAAGCCGCCGAAAAAATTGCAGATTTATCATCATCCGAAAGTGGAGGGTGCAGAGGCGTTGGCTGATGAAATGGCGCATCATCTCAAGCGTCTCAATATTCAGGCGGAAGCGGTTTCGGTTTTAGACGAGATTGCGAAAGCGCGTTTGCCGGAATACGATATGATTGCCGTCATTGGCGGCGACGGCACGATGCTGCGCGGCGGCTGCATGGCGGCGCCGCATAATATTCCCGTCATCGGCGTCAATTATGGGCGGTTGGGATTTTTGCCGGAAGTTCAACCCAACGAATGGAAGGGCGTCATCGCCCGCATTCTGGTCGGCGATTACTGGCTCGAAGAGCGCACCATGCTGCATGTCGAGCATTACCGCGGTGAAGAAAGACTCAACACTGCCGAAGTGCTTAATGAAGCGGTCGTCAGTCGCGGCGTGCTCGCCCGCCCGGTTCGCGTGAAAACCTGGGTTGATGGTGATGAGTTGACGACGTATGTATGTGATGGGCTGATTGTGGCAACCGCGACCGGCTCCACGGCTTATGCGCTTGCCGCCGGCGGCCCGATTTTACCGCCGGAGTTGAAAGACATTTTAATTATCCCGATTGCGCCGCATCTTTGCATCGATCGTGCCATCGTGCTCTCCCACGGCGCGACGTTGAAAATTCTCGTGCGCACCGAGCATCAAGCCATCATCAGCGCTGACGGCCAAATCGAAGTGTCGGTGCAGGACGGCGATCATGTGATTGTGAAAAAAAGCGATTACGTCACCCGTTTCGTGCGCGTGCAGGAGCCGACATACTTTTATCGCAATCTCAATTCGCGCATGAGCCAGAATCCTTCGGCGGAT
>CAYUVM010000698.1:0-2835 GCA_964447935.1 uncultured Cytophagia bacterium
GACGCCTGGCAGCGCGACTATCCGGAAATCGCCGCAACGCTGATGCGACGGTTCAAACCGGAAGAAGTTTTATTCATTTCGTTCGGAGCGGTCACATTCATCAAGCCCGTCATCCAAAAAATTCGTACGCTCGGGTATCAAACGAAAATTTTGCAAACCGACTTCGTGCCCGATCCGCACGGCAAGCTGACTTATGCGGATGGTGTCAAAGTCAAGATGTTCAAAACGCTGTACGAAACCTTTTCGCCGTGGCGCGAGCGCGTGTTTATGTATCTTTGCATGGAAAAAGCCGCCATCTGGGAAAACGCTTTCGGCTATGTTTATTCCAACAACGATGGATTCGAAGAAGATTTCGGCCGCAAAACGATGAGCAAAATTTCCCAATAAGCCAGCCGCTTCGAACATTGCACGACGAAATTAACAAGCCGTTGGCGGGCAAACATTTTATTTCGGCTTAACCGCCGTTTTCGCGTTGGGAAAAAGAGCACGTGCCGCGACTCGCGTCGAAGTTGGAGACGCCGCTTGGGCTGTATGTTCATATTCATTTCTGAGATGTTCGTTGTTTGTATTGTTATTGTCTTTCCCGGCTTGATCGACAAATGCCTTGAAGCGCTGGTTAAGGAAGCAAATGTTCTATGGGGCACTTTTACCATCTGCCCGGCACAGAGATGATTTGGGAGTTATCATTGCTTGCCAGCTTAAGTATTGTTTTCGTTATCGATCTGCTGGTTGTATTATTGAGCAGACAAGCTCATCTACCGATCAAAAAATACCTGTTTGCTGCTTTTTTCGGTATACTCGTGGGAAATCTTGTCTGGCCAGTGTAGTTGCCATAAGAACTCAATGCACGTTTATAAGGGCTATTTGATTCAATCCAAAAACAAAAAGCCGGTGACTATCCTCTCTCGATCAACCTCTGATCCGACCAAGAGTCGATAGCCACCGGCTATATTTTTTTTAAAACGCCCCAGAAGGGAGCGGGCTTACAACTTACTCAGCAAAGTAATTATCTTCCCACTTTTCGCCGTCAATGCCGACACCGGCGGATTCACTGGCGCCGCGTTGGGCTTCGTGGCGGGTTTGGCACTTCAGGCAAAACGCGGCGGTCGGCACGGCTTCCAGGCGAGCTTCGTTGATTGGCTCGCCGCAGACGTCACACAGACCGTACTCGCCGGCGTCAATTTTACCCAAAGCGGTGTTGATCGCCAGCCAATGCTGGCTGTCTTCGTGTTGCAGCATGGCGGCGATTTCTTTGGAGCCATCAATCGTGGCGCGGTCGTACACATCGGAAGGCACCTCCGCAATCTCGCGATAATCGCGGTGCTCGTGTGCCAATTCGCGCAAAATGGCGGCGCGCTCTTTTTCCAACAACTTTTTATAACTATTCAATTGTCTGCGGGTCATCTTTGCATCACCTCGTCGAAGTTCGCACATCCTGTTATTTAGCCACCGTGAAACGGAGACAACAATTTCCACAAGTTGAAGGCTGTTCAGAATTCGGCGGCGCCCATAGGAATTTAACGAATCATCCCAATTGCCAATTTTCTGCCAGAATTCAACTTTAAGGAAACCAATATACCAAATTTTTATGAAATATACAACAAAAATTTTGGTGAACCCATTAACACTGTGACTAAGTTGTTACAGAATGGCCATTCTCACCACAGTTAATTAAGCCACCTGCACAGCCTATTCGTGCATTTAAACGTAATGTCTTTAATTTAGTTCCGTGCTTTGTTGTCCGAGTCCCTGAATCTGGGGTCAAGTGATCATCGTCGAATTGGAAGCCGAGTCTTCAGCGGCTGAGTTTGTCGAAGCCGAGGCATACTGCCCGACAATCACCTTGCTCGGGCGCAGAACTTTGCCTTTGAAGCAATAGCCATCTTGCATCACCGACAGCACGACGTGATCGAGCGCCTGATCTTGCACAGGCTGGCTGAGCACGGCTTCGTGGGCAGCATAATCATAGGGCTGATTCAATGCCTCGATTTTTTCCAAGCCGTATTTGGTCAGTAAATCTATTGTTTTTTGCCGAATCAGTTTCGCGCCCTCGGCCAGGCGTTCGGGATGCGTGGCCTCATATTCGATCATCAGACCGAAGTCGTCGAGGATCGGGAGCAGGGCCAGGGCGAAATCGCGGCGGGCCCAGTCGGCAATCTCGGCGCGCTCGTTTTCGCTGCGACGTTTGTAATTGGCAAAATCCGCGGCGAGGCGTAGAAAACGTTCCTGTTGCTCGTTGGGGGAGGGACCGGCTTCTGCCGCCGCGCTTCCATTTTCGGCTGCATTGGTTTCTGCCGCTGCAGCCGTGGTATTGGAATTTTCCTGTGGTTGTTCGACTTGCTCTTTTTCCATTCGTTATCTCACCATGGCGGTATCAACGGTTAACTTTGCATCAGTTGCATCAATATAAAGAAAATCGCCTTTTTGCAATTTGCCTTCGAGAATGCGCGTGGCAATCTCGTTGACCAGTTCCCTTTGGATGATACGTTTGAGCGGGCGCGCCCCGAACACCGGATCATAGCCTTTGTTCGCCAGGTAATCGATGGCGTGGGCGGTCAGCTCGCCGTCGAGGCCTTGGCGCTGCAGGGTTTTGCGGACGGTACGTTCAAATTGAATCGACACGATCCGATGAATTTGTTCCTTGGTCAACGGGCGGAACACGATCACTTCGTCGACACGGTTCAAAAATTCCGGGCGCAGTTTCTGCTTTAAAATTTGCATGATCTCATTGCGCGCCGATTCATAAACCCGCTCGTGATTGGCGTCGGTGAGATTTTGAAGCCGCTGCATGATATAATCTGCCGCGATGTTCGAAGTCATGATGATCATCGTGTT
>CAYUVM010000699.1:0-2826 GCA_964447935.1 uncultured Cytophagia bacterium
AATTTGATAAAATCGCTGTCTTTGTTCCAGCTCTCCTGGTCAAATTTAATTTTCAGCGCCTCGATTTTGCGGCGAAATTCGGCGAGCACGGCTTCGCTCGGCTGCCAGTTCTGCCGGAACGCGGTAAAATCATTGGCCAGTTGCCGGTTGCGGCTGGCGAAGTCGGTGGCAAATTCAAAGAAACTGCGTTTGAGAATCAAATCGACGGTGAATTGCGTCGGGCGCGGCCACTTAATTTGCATGTCCGGCGTAATCCCGCCGCCGCCGTACATCAAGCGCCCGGCGCTGGTTTTATACGTCGGGCGATTTTTTGCAGTGTCGGGTTGCGCATTCGGATCGAGATCGTCCCAGCCTTCTTCATAATAATCCGACAGCGTTTTATCATAAGGCCGTTGAATCAGCCGGCCGCTCGGCGTGTAATAACGCGCGGTGGTGATGCGGACCGCTGCGCCATCGCGCAAGCCGATCTGGCTCTGCACCAGCCCCTTGCCAAAACTCGTTTCGCCGACGACGAGGCCGCGATCCCAATCCTGCACTGCGCCCGCGACGATCTCCGAAGCGCTCGCCGAGCCGTGATTCATCAAGACGATCAGCGGGAAGCGCGGATGCTTGTCCGGCTCGGTCGCATAAAAATCGTCGTTGGCCTGCGCGATCCGGCCGCGCGTGTAAACGATTTTTTTGCCGTGCTCGATGAATTTATCGGAAACTGAAACCGCCTGCTCCAGAAAGCCGCCGGCGTTACCGCGCAAATCGAGAACCAATTGCTTCATGCCCAACTTTTCAAGCTTCACCAGGGCGCTCTCCAGCTCGTCGCCGGTGGTTTTCGCAAAGCGGCTGATCAACACGTAACCGGTTTGCGGCTCGAGCATGAACGACGATTCGACGCTGGTGATCGGAATTTTTTCGCGCGTGATGTTGACGTCGAACGATTCGTCAACGTTGCTGCGCCGGATGGTGAGGCGTACGGTCGAGCCTTCGGAACCGCGTAAACGGCTGCGCACCTGCTCGTCCGTAAAACCGAAGGTCGGCTTGCCTTCAATCGCAATAATCTGATCCGCGGATCGCAAGCCGAGGCGATCTGCCGGCGAACCGGGCATGGGCGACACCACGGTCGGGATTTTGTTGAAAATGTTAAACTCGATGCCGATGCCGTAAAAGTGTCCCTCAAATTTTTCCGTTACGTCAGAGAGTTGATCCTTGGGAATGTAAACCGAGTGCGGATCCAGCGTTTCCAACATGCCGCCAATCGCGCCGTTGACGAGCTTTTGATTGTCCACCTCTTCGACGTAATAACGCGATACGGCATTGAGCACCTCCTGAAAGCGTTGCAGTTCCTGGTATAAATTGCTGCTGGTGCGCGTTTGGGGCGCGGCGGCCGGCGTCATCATGGCCAAACCGGAGATCGCGGCAATGGCCACGAGGACAATCATCATTGCGGTTTTCGCTGACAGCTTCATCGGACACCTCGAGTTGAATGGCAAGAGCGGATTTTTAGATGTTTGATGATCATAACAAGGACAGGCAAACTAAAGTTTGCTCCAGACTTTTAATTTACTAAATTTTCAGATAACGGTCAACGATAGTTTCGTCTGCCAACGGCTGTGGCCCGCCAGGTCAAATTTCCAGTTGGGAAAAACCACCGAACTTTGATAAACCCGGTCAAACCCCGTTTCCGATTGCGACACGGTTTCAATCGGAAACCGCCAGATCGCGTTGGCCTCGGGTACAGCCAATGAAATTTTTAAGCCCAGCCAATCGTCGAGCAATTCGACCAGCTCTGCACCCTCCACCATGCCGAGGCTGTCGAGCTGACAATCGGCAACTGCATGCTGCGGAAAATTGTAACGCCGGCTCGCTTCCCTTCCCGCCAATAAAGCAAACACGAATTCGATACCAAAATGTAGCGACAACGGCTCGTGTTGCAGATTTTTAATGGCGTAAGCCACCTCAAGGTTAGACAATTGCGGATCGAAAGTCAATGATTTTTGAATTTCCAGCGGTCGCGCAATTTTATCGATCCATAGCGCGCCGCGCCGCGAGAGCGTGACACGATGTTTCGCATGTTCGACTTTCGCCGTATAAGGTTGATCGACGAAATCGCCCTGTTCGCCGTAATGCGCCGAAGCAAATTTTTCCACTGTCGTCTCCGGCGGCAAAAAATGATCGACCAGGCCGACGCGGCGATACCAATCATAAAACAGAGAATTTTCAGAGGAGACGGCGGGTTGCGGCAAATGTTGCAGCTTGCGATGATACGCTTCTTCGCGCCGCGACATCGTATCGCTGAGATTGATGGCTTTCGGTTTGTAATCCAGTTCGAAAAGGGAGCCGCCGATTTGCGGCTTTAAGTAAACATTCAAGCTCGGCGTTGAAACCAAAATTTCGTCTGCGCCATCGGCATCCATGTCCTGTTGCGCAATATGTACCCAACCGCTGCGGCGTTGCGCGGAAGTCAGCTCAAGTTCGTCGAGAATCGCCTCGGCTTGCAGCATTTCGTGGTAATTGGCATAACGCAAATTGTTGAGATACGCGCCGCCAAAGACGCCGTGCCAATATGGGCAATTGCATTGGCTCGCCCACAGATGATTTTTCGCTTGCTGCAATTTAGCGGCATCGACCTCCGCGGCCAGCCCGTTGAGCCGGCGGCTGATCAACAACATCTTTTTGTGCATGTTGTTGATCTCAGGATATTTCGCCATGAAATTCCGCCAGAAGCCGCCGCGCACGAAATCTTTGTACGGCTCGAAGAAGTTGGCGTGGCGCAGCTTATTTTCAAACTCTTCGTAGCGATGAATCGTCGCGCTCGGCATCGCCCATTCCATCATC
>CAYUVM010000700.1:0-2819 GCA_964447935.1 uncultured Cytophagia bacterium
TCCAAAACGAGCAGGGACAATTTGATAACGCCAAATACCAGGCGGCGCTCAATGATGCAAACATGAACGAGACCTGGCGGCGCGTCGAAGATTACATGCGCGCGACGCTGCCTTATCAAAAATTTCAAGATGAGTTTGATGCCTCGGCGCTGGTGACGGATGCCGATGTGCGTGACGATTATATCAAGCGCAATCAAAAAGCCACGGTGCGCTATGTATTCTTCAATCCGGAGAACTATCGCCAGCAAGCCGGCGGGGCCGCGGGCCAAATCCCCGTGGAAAAGAGCGCGGTGGAGAAATATTATAATGAGCATCAGGACGAATTCAAAGAAGCCGAGAAGCGTAAAATCGACTACTTGATTTTCTCCAACAAAGCGACGCACGCGGATTCCGCGGCGGTGCGTTCATTGAGTGAACAGATATTGCAGCGCGCCCGCAGCGGCGAAGATTTTGCGGCCCTGGCGGGGACGTACTCTGAAGATGAATCCAACCGCGACAAAGGCGGCGATCTTGGTTTCTTCAAGCGCGGCACGATGGTGAAACCATTTGAGGACGCGGCCTTTGGCGGCAACCCCGGCGATATCATCGGGCCGGTGGAAACC
The DNA here is from genome assembly GCA_964447935.1 of uncultured Cytophagia bacterium. Taxonomy (GTDB): domain Bacteria; phylum Zhuqueibacterota; class Zhuqueibacteria; order Zhuqueibacterales; family Zhuqueibacteraceae; genus Zhuqueibacter. The sequence goes on from CAYUVM010000700.1 coordinate 603, forward strand.
ACGTTCGGCTTGCATGTCATCAAAATCGTCGGCCGTAAATTTGAAGAACCGGCGGAAGACGCCGCGGCAAATAAAGATAAAAAGAAAAAAGGCGAAAAACAAAAAGGCGAGGAAATGGTGCAGGCGAGCCATGTGTTGTTGAAGTACAAGGCTTCGCGCCAAACCATGGATGCAGCGCGCGATAGCGCCAGTTACTTCGCCTCGGCCGCCAAAGAAGCTGGCTGGGAATCAGCTTTGCAAACCGAAAAATTGACGGCGCAAAGCAGCCAGCCCTTTACAAAAGGCAGCGGTTTTGTCCCGGGCGTCGGCATGAAGCCGGCCGTAGCCAGCTTTGTGTTCCGCAGCGAAGTCGGCACCATTAGCGAGTATTTTGAAGTGCCGCAGGGTTTCATGGTGCTGCGCGTGGCGGAGTCGCAAAAAGAGCGCATTCGCCCGCTGGAAGAGGTGCAGGCGCAGATTGAAAACACTTTGCGGACGGACAAATTAAAAGATCTCGCGTTTGAGGCGGCAAAAGCCGCGCGGGCGAAGCTCACCGGCAGCATGACATTGGATGATCTGGCGGCGCAAGATTCGCTTGATATCAAAACGCCGGAGCCTTTGACGCGCGCCGGTTTCAACCGCGATATTGGCCGCGATGCCGCTTTTACCGGCACGGCGTTTTCGCTGCAACCGAATCAAATTTCGCCCGCCGTGAAAGGCGCGCGCGGCGCATATTGGATTCAACTGTTGAGCCTCGATCCCGTCAACGAAGCGGATTTACAGAGCCAAAAAGAAACGATTCGTTCGCAATTGGTGGATCGCGCCCGCCAGAATGCCTTCTCGCAGTGGTATGCCGATCTGAAAGAGAAAGCGGCGATTAAGGATTTTCGCGATTTGTATTTTTAATTTGATTTATTCTATTATTGCTAAAGCCCTGATTCCAAGCGCAAAGGAATCAGGGCTTTATTTTTTATCGTAGGGGCACAGGAACCGCGAGCAACCCGTAAAATTATGCCGGCTGGTTTATCGGCAGGAAAACTTGAAAGATTGATCCTTTTCCCACTTCGCTGCTTACTTTGATGCCGCCGTCGTGGGCTTCGGCGATGGCGCGCGCCAGTGATAGCCCCAATCCCATACCGCCGCCCATAAACCCGGTTTTGCTGGTGCTATGATGGTTGCTGTGTTGGACCTCGTAAAATTTTTCAAAAATCGCGCCCATTTTTTCTTGCTTAATACCAACGCCGGTATCGGCGACAATAATGACATAAAAATCACCTTCTACTTGCAACGACAATTCAATCTGGCCCTGGTCCGGGGTAAATTTGATCGCGTTCTGAATCAGTTCCGATACCATGATTTTGACCTTGAGCCGGTCGGCAGCGATCATGCAAGGTTCTAGGCAGCGGCGCAGTGTCAAGGTTTGCCGGCGCTCTTGCAGGGCGCGTCGAAACTCGTGTTCGATTTGTTCGAGCAGCTCATTAAGCGCAAACGATTCGCGTTTCAAAACCATGGCGCCCTGCTCCAGCTCAATCAGGTCGAACATATCGGTCACAATCTGCTCTAAATCCAGCACCGCAGCGTTGATAACGCTCATGCAATCATGCTTTTCCGCCGGCGACAACAAGAGGAAATCATCGCCGTTCAAAATCGACAAATAGCCGCGTAAATGGCTTACCGGCGTGCGCAGTTCGTGCGAGGTGATGGCGAGAAATTTGTCTTTGACGATTTGCAGTTCGCGTAATTTTTCATTCGCGCGCTTGAGCGTGAGATTTTCCTGGCTGAGCGAAATTTTCTCACGGCACTTGTTGATGACAAGGCGGATCTGCTCGGCTTTCAGGGGTTTCAGCAGAAAATCATACGCCCCCAGCTTCATCGCTTCGATGGCGTTTTCGATCGTCGCGAAGCCCGTCATGATGATCACTTCAATATGGGGGAAATCCCGCTTGATCGCATTGAGCAGTTCGAAGCCGGTCATGCCCGGCATTTTAAAATCCGATAAGACAATCGCGATGTCCGGTTCACTCCGCAGGAGTTCCATCGCTTTGATGCCGTTGTCGGCGACGAGAATGGTGTAAAGGTCCTGCTCCAGGCTGAGCTGGCAAACATGTCGCACGACGCGTTCGTCGTCGACAATCAAGATTTTGGTGACCCCGGTTTGATGGGTATTCTGGGTTTGAAAAGAAAAAAGAGGCGCTAACAAAGCGTCCATCGTGAATGTCCTTCCGGTAAGGGTTCATC
>CAYUVM010000701.1:0-2812 GCA_964447935.1 uncultured Cytophagia bacterium
GCGATGACATTGTAAAGCGGTTTGATGTCCCAGTTGAACTCGAGTTTAAGATGTACTTTCGTCGGACCGGGACCGAGATGGTAGGTTAGCGGCAATGCACCGCGCCACGAGTCTGGCGCCAACGGGCCGGTAAGTGTTTCCAACAACGGCTTCGCATCGCCATAAGAAATCGGCAGCACCGGAATTCGGGTGAGGGTGGGCGCGTCTTTGATTGCCAAACGTTTGGCGTCCTTGGTTGCGCCAATGCCTGGCGTCAGTGGATCGCCCGGAAACAACGGCATGTCGGCCACTGAGCCGCGTTGCGCGCCGTGCTCGTTGCGATACGCGCCTTTGGGGTACACATCACCCTGAAAATAACCGTCATCGCGCGGATCGGAATAAATCAAACAACCAATCGCGCCGTGCTCTGCGGCGACTTTCGGCTTGATGCCACGCCATGAGCCGCCGTAACGCGCGATGACGATTTTACCTTTCACCGCGATGCCGCGCTGCGCCAATTCTTGATAATCTTTAGGCACGCCGTAATTAACATAAACCAATTCGCCCGTCACGTCGCCGTCGATGGAATACACATTGTAAACGGGAAGTTGTTCGCCGATTTGATTGGAAGTCGCATCTTCTTTGAGCGCAGCTTCGGCGAGCGCCGGCTTAAATTTCATCGGAGCAAGCATTTCTAACACGCGGGTTTTGGGCGTTGGAAAGAGCACATGAAACTCTTCGATTTTCGCTTCGTAGCCCCACGACTTAAATTGCGCCGCGATAAATTCCGCATTCTCTTTGCCGTACGGTGAGCCGAGATGATGCGGTCGCGCCGCCATGCGCTTCATCCAGTTGCGCAAATTTTCCGCTTTCATGGAAACATCAAATTGTTTTTCCAATTCATGCCGTTGGTTTGCCGGTTGCGCAACAATCAGGTTTGCCCACAGAAATAAAATGATGCCGGCTATTCCCTTCCGCAGACCTCGTTTTTTCACGCCAACCTCCTCGCCTTGAATGATTCTTGGGTAACTGCTTTTGTGAGAGGAAAGATGCAAAAATCTTCGCGAAATGTCAAGCGCGGAAAAAGCGGTTCAGATCTAATCGTCAACGCTCTCAAGCAATTCAGCGGTTGCTTGCGCGGTGGCGAATTTCCTCTTGACTTTAAATGGAACGTGGATTATTTTATGTCAAGGTAGGTTGGACGGCTCACCCACAAGATGGCCGTGTGGGAGAATTTGTTGGGCGCGGTCAAAAATTATTTACAACAATGGTGTACGGTGTTGGGTATGATGTGTGTGTGTTGGATCGAGGGCGATCACAATTTCGTTATGAAGCGGTGGTTAGTGAAGCCGCGGCATCGCGAAACGGCGAGTTGCCCTTTTTATTTTGTGGACGGGGAAAACCAACCGGTTGCAGCTAAAGTTCTGGATAGAAAGTCATATGCTAAAAAGAAATGATGCCCTATCAATTCCACGGCTGTCGGGGAAAAAAATTATTACCATTGATGATGAACGTCCGATTCGCAGCCTTATTCGGCACACGTTACGGCAGGACGATCACGAAGTATTTGAAGCCGGCGACGGCAGGGAAGGCTTGAAGGTCATTCGGCGCGAACGGCCGGATTTGATCGTCATGGACTTCGTCATGCCGGAGATGAACGGCGCTGAAACGCTCCGTGCGATTCGATCGGATCCCCAGATTGCGCACATCCCGATCTTGTTTCTCACCGGCGTCAAAGACGCTGAAAAGCTTGCGCCCTTGTTGAAAGACGAACGCAGCGATTTTCTCGACAAACCCTTCCTGGTCGAAACGTTGAAAGCGCGCGTCCGCAAAATGTTGCTGCTTCACAGTGCGCCGCTCGAACGTTCTCAGGTCAATTAAAATTTTTACTTTTTCTGCAAAGCTTTCACGCTAATCGGCTTATGACAAATTAGCTAAAATTCGCTGAAAATATTCTTGATTTTACCAATATAATTTTATATATTTAAAGCTGCATTTCACGGGGCATAGCGCAGTCCGGCTAGCGCACCCTACGGGCGTGCCTGGTTTGGGACAGCGAACAAAAGCAGCAGTTCAGATATTAAAATGGCTTTCATTTATATACTTGAAAGTTTGCAAGACGGAAAATTTTATACAGGTTCAACTGTTGATTTAAAACGGCGATTGGAACAACATCGTTCTGGAAAAGTAAAATCTACGAAATCACGTCTGCCAGTAAAACTTGTCTATTTTGAAAAACTGGAATCTGAATTGAAAGCGCGGCAACGTGAAATTTTTTTAAAAACGCCGGTGGGCGGGGTGACTAAAAAAGTTTTAGTCCGTGATTTTCTAATGGCCAACCCCGATCCAGAACAATTGCTGTAGATAAGAAAAATTTCGGGGCATAGCGCAGTCCGGCTAGCGCACCTGGTTTGGGACCAGGGGGTCGCAGGTTCAAATCCTGCTGCCCCGACTTAGAACATATAAGCAACTCAGATGGGAGGATGGTCGCAGGCTGCGCCCGTAGGGTTCAAATCCTGCTGCCCCGACAGGAAAATATTGGGAATAGAATTGACGGATTATTAAAAATGAATGGAAATTCATAAAATCCATTCAGGCGGCAATTTAAAACGCCAGCAATCAATAAGATAGTTTTCGCGCCAGTAGCTCAATCGGATAGAGCAGCAGCCTTCTAAGCTGCGGGCTGGGGGTTCGATTCCCTCCTGGCGCACGGGATGAAAGATGAGGATCGGAAAGCATGTTAAGCTTCAGGTTCTCATCTATCACCCCAGACGGTGGGTGTAGCTCAGTTGGTTAGAGCACCAGATTGTGGCTCTGGTGGCCGGGGGTTCAA
>CAYUVM010000702.1:0-2809 GCA_964447935.1 uncultured Cytophagia bacterium
TGCTAAAAACAGCCAATAAAATCGCGGTTAAAACGCCAAGTCAGAAAGTTGATTTTATTATTGAAACCAGCGCAATTTTCTCTTGCCTTTGAGCGGCACGGCCTATATGTTTACTGCATATGCACACCCCGAAAAAAATTCTCATCATCAAACTGCGCGCGATCGGCGACGTGATTTTGGCGACGCCGGTTGTGGAAAATTTACGGCAGGCCTTTCCGCAGGCGCAGATTGATTTTCTCACCGAAAAAATGTGCGCGCCGATTGTCGCCGGCCATCCGGCGTTGCATGAGGTTCTGATTTTAGATCGCAAACAAGTGGGCGCGAGCCGCCGGCTCATTCACCAGATCCGGCAACGCCAATATGATTTGGTCTTCGATCTCTTCGGCAATCCGCGCAGCGCCGTGTTGACGTTGCTGAGTGGGGCGCCGCTGCGTGTTGGTTTTCGATTTCGGGTCCGGCAATATGCCTACAATGTTAAAGTTGAGCCGCGCGGCGACCGCGTGCACGAGGTGGAGTTTAATTTAGATGCCTTGCGCGCGCTGCAGATTCCGATTGTGGCCCGCAAACTTTTTGTTGCGGTGGATGAGGCGAGCGAAAACTTCGCTACCCAATTCTGGCGAGAGAACGGTTTGGAGAATCGGTTGGTGGTTGGTTTGAATGCTTCCGGCGGCTGGTACACGAAACGCTGGCCGCTCGAATTTTTTGCGCAACTCGGCGACCGCGTGCAGCGCGAATTGAATGCCGTGATTTTATTATTGTGGGGACCGGGCGAATATGAAGACGTGACCGCCATCGCGCAAACGATGCGGGGCTCCGCCGTGCTCGCCCCCGCGACCAGCTTGAAGCAACTGGCGGCGCTGCTGTCGCGTTTAAATTTGCTGGTGTCCAACGATTCCGGCCCGCTGCATTTGGCCGCGGCGATGGGCACGCATGTCGTCGGTATTTACGGCCCAACCCGGCCGGATTTGCAAGGCCCGTGGGGCGAAGGCCACGCGATTGTCAGCAAAACCGGGCTGCCCTGTCTCGGCTGCAACGGCGTGACATGCAAAATCGTGACGCATGATTGCATGAAGCAGTTGGAGGTGGAGAGAGTGTGGGAAATCATACGACGAAAGATCGTTATTGCAGATTGACTTGAATCTAAAAACAACCAGCCCCAATCTCTCCAAGAAAAATCGGGGCTGAGGGAAAAGTCGCACGGGCGTAGCCAGTGTTGCAGTGCGTGAGGTATAACCATAAAGCTACGCCCGTGCGATCTCGCTTACGAACATGAATCAACCCCGGCTTTGCATGGCAAGATTAAATCAAATGAACGCCGGGGTCTGCTTTTGTATTTATCAAATTACGGATTAAACTTTTAAAGCGATCGTGAAAATTGTGCCGCGGCCGCGCTCGCTGGTCACTTGAACCTGTCCGCCGTGCGACTCGACAATTTTTTTGCTAATGAACAAGCCGAGGCCGAGAGCGATACCGAAACGCCGGCTGCACGGAATCGGATCAAAAATTTGAGCGAGTTCCGCCGGGGTGAGCAGCGCGCCGCGATCTTCGATGCGAATGATGACATAGGGCGCCGGTTTCCCAGCCTTATGCCGCGTCGCCGGCGATAACAAATGCACGCCGGCCTGCAAACGCGGCACGGCATCCTCGCCCGCCGCTTCCACGGCGTAACGCAAAATATTTTGCAACACGCTTTGCAGCAAAACCGGATCGCCTGACACCGGCGGCAAATCTTCCGGCAGCGCCGTCACGCAGGCGATTTGGCGATTCAGCGTATGCTCCAACAGCAGGATCGTTTCTGGAATCAACTCTTTAAGTTGCACTTGCCCCACCCCGTTGGAATCGGGACTGGAGAGCGTCAAAATATTATTCACCAGGTTGCTGATCCGATACACTTCAGTGATGATGCTGTGCAGTTCTTCTTCCAGCGATTCGCTCCATTGATTGCCGGTGAGGGCGACAATATTGTCAATGCGGCTGCAAATCGTGCTCAACGGTTCCGCCAGTTCCTGCGCAATGCCGGCGCTTAATTGGCCCAACAAACCGAAAGCTTCCGGTTGCTCCTGGCGGCGCTGCCGGCGGCGGCCCTCGCGCACTGGACAGAGGCTGATGATCGCCAACTCGCGTGGCGCATTGGTGGGCAACACGCGCATGCGATACGAAAAATCAAAAAACTCGCTGTTCCCATGCCGCTGCGAAAACTCGCCTTCCATCACCTCGGCATTGCCGTTTTTCTCGCTCAACCGCTGCTCGAATAAACGCCCAAGCCGCGCGGCCAAATTCTGCTCAAAATCGTGCGGCAAGAGCGAAAAGAGTGGCCGGTGCATCGCGTCTTCAATCGCCACGCCGGTCAGCCGCGCCATGGATTTATTCCAATACTTGACGCAAAGATATTCATCCACGCCGCTCACGGCTTCCTGCATGGTGTCCAGAAATGCCAGCATCGGCACCCACGCCTCATGGTGCCCGGCGTTGAAGGCGGTCTCGGCGGATTTCGTTTCTAATTGATTAGGCTCAGTAAGGCTGGCCGTATCATGATGAAAATTCGGAAGAAAATTCTTCGCTAAAAAATTAGGCTCGTTATAAAGTGGCTGAGTGCTGAAGTTCATAGTTTCCGCGCGCAAGATTGTATTGCACACCTCGAAATTCGTCGCTGGCTCCGGTCCACGGACGACATTTTTGTAATTGCGGCTTTTCGTCTCAAAACTTGTGCGTTGAATTTAACAAATCTGGAGCCAGGCCTTTCGTAAAGTTCTGGTGCTCAAAATCAGCACATACCGAGCGCGATAAAAATCAATTTTGATTCGCACTG
>CAYUVM010000703.1:0-2808 GCA_964447935.1 uncultured Cytophagia bacterium
CAATGGGAGAAGCAAGAAGGTTTGCCGATTAACGCCGGCTGGTTGAAAGACGGCATCTGGCCCTTCTTTGGAACGTTGCAAGCGATTACGCATGTTTATCAAGGCGACCATGCGGAAGCGATTGAAATGTTGTATGCCATCGCGAATCACGCCTCGCCGTTCGGCACATGGGTTGAGGAGCAATTGCCGAAACATGCCGGCGTGAGAAACACCGGCGATCAGTCGAATGCAACGGCCAGCGCTTTGTTCATCAAATTGATTCGGCGCTTGCTTGTGCTGGAGCGGAATGACCGGCTCGAATTGCTCGCGGGCGTGCCGGCGTTTTGGTATAAACCGGGCGCGCAAATCGAAGTCAACGATGCGCCGACCTGGTTCGGCCGGTTAAATTTTCGTTTGCAGATTTCAGCGGACGGCAAAGTTTGCCGCATGCAATTACGCCCAATCGGAAACACCGGCGCAACGGGCGGCCCGGTGGTTTTTCTGCAAGCGTTGAAGCAAGCCGGCTATCGCGTTCCTGCGGAAGAGGAATTGAAGCTATCGTGGAATCGCGCCGTGACGTTTACTTTTGAAAAAGGTAATTGATTTTACTTGGCCAGCTTGGCTGGCAGCCGTCAAAGTCTCTCAAAAACTTTTAACGTTTTAGTGGACGCAAGTTTAAATAGGCCCAAGTAAGAATTGAGTGCAACAGCGATGTTACAACTTTAAAGCGTTTGCAGTTTATGACGAGACGTCAGAAGATTGTTTTAGAAGTCTGCGTTGATTCTGTTGCTTTCGCGCTTGCGGCCCAGGACGGCGGTGCGGATCGCGTGGAACTATGTGCCAATCTTAATGAAGATGGAACGACGCCGAGCGCGGGCCTAATTGAAGTCACGCGCCAAAATTTGTCGATCGGCTTGCACGTATTGATTCGCCCGCGCAGCGGCAATTTTTGCTATTCCGAATTTGAATTTGAAACGATGAAAAAGGATATCGCCGTGGCGCGCGCGTTGGGCGCCGACGGCGTGGTGATCGGGCTGTTGAACGCCAATGGTGCGATTGCGTTTGAGTGGACGCGCCAACTGGTGGTTCTGGCGCGTCCACTCAGTGTAACTTTTCATCGTGCATTTGATGTTGTAGCCGAACCGTTAAAAATGCTGGAAGCGCTTGTCGCGTTAGGAATTGAGCGTGTTCTCACTTCCGGGCAGGCGCAAACCGCGCTGGCGGGTTTGCGTCTGCTCACCCAACTCGCAGAACAGGCCGCCGGGCGCATCCGCCTCATGCCGGCGAGTGGAATCAACGCCCAGAATATTCAACAGATTCTGGCAGCGACCGGCGTCAATGAAATTCATGTCGGCTCTGCGGTTACGGCGATTACAAATGACTCCGCCACTCAATTGTTTGCCGTCGCGCGCCGTTTGGTTGACCGGCAAAAAGTTTTAACGTTGCGGCAATGCCTGAATTGAGCAAGTGCATCAAAAAAATTTTGAAAGCGAAAATTTTTCTTGACAATGAGTAATAAATTTTGTATCATCTACACGAGTGCTTGAACGTTATCATAAGAAAAAGTGATTTCGTTCAATGAGAGTGGTGAAAGGTTGTCATGAGGACGGTTAAGTTTTTTTGCCTCCACAAGGTTGTGGGAACCTTGGCGTATAGACAGGATTCTTGAAAGAGTTTTGGTCTGTCAGTCGAAGGCGTGATGTCAGTATTAATTTATTTAATATTGATATGACGCCTTTTTTATTTGCTCCAGCCATCGCAAATATCTTGGTTGTAGTGTAATAACTTTTTCAAAAGGCCTCCCTTCTTATTATATATAATCTGTAGTCCCGCTCAAAAGGTTGCGGGAGCCTTGACGTGCAGGCTAAATCCTTAGCGGATTTATGACTTGTAAGCCGAAGGCGTGATCGCTCGCTTTATTGTTGCAAAGCGTATGCGTTCACGCCTTTTTTTTTGAAGCTATGTACGGTTTGAAAGCATTCGGATTGCTTTTGAAGATGTAGGATCGATGCGGGATCGATATGGTCGTGTGGAAGTGGCGCTTGGCATGAAAGCGGCAAACTATGAAGCCGCCGCACTATCGCTCAGGAGACAGAAAATGGAAGAGAGAGAATTAGCCAGAAGAAATCTTTTGCAGAAACTGGGTATGGCCGATTTGATCGGACATGATCCGGCTTTTCTGGACGCGGTCGGAAAAATTCCTTTGGTCGCGGATTGCGACGCCACAGTTTTGATCACTGGCGAAACCGGCGTGGGCAAGGAAGTCTGCGCACGGGCGGTGCATTACATGAGTAAACGCGCCGCCAAACCGTTCGTGCCGATTAACTGCGGCGCCATACCGATGAACCTCGTAGAGAATGAATTATTTGGCCATCGCAAAGGCGCGTTTACCGATGCGCATGGCCATCACCAAGGGCTGCTCGCGGAAGCGGAAGGGGGTACCTTGTTTCTCGATGAAATTGACTCTCTGCCGCTGGAAGCACAAAGTAAATTGCTGCGGCTGCTGCAAGACAAAACTTATCGGCCGCTTGGTGAAACCAAAGCGGTGCGCGCCGATATTCGCATCATCGCGGCGACCAATGCGGATTTGCGCCAGAAAGCGCAATCCGGAACGTTTCGCCTGGATTTGTTTTATCGTTTTAATTTCACATTGTTGCTGCCGCCGTTGCGCCAGCGCGCCAGCGATATTCCGGTGTTGGCGGAATACTTTCTTGAGAAACACGGCAAAGAATATGAGCGCGGCCAAAAAACGCTGTCCGCGGCGGCGCTGCAAAAATTGCTGGCGTATGCCTGGCCGGGAAACATTCGGGAGTTGCAAAACATTATTCA
>CAYUVM010000704.1:0-2798 GCA_964447935.1 uncultured Cytophagia bacterium
CCCCTGAAAGCGAAGGCTCCGAGGAGGCGACGACCGACGCCGAGAAAATCAAAAAAGATCGCTTTGATTTTCGTCGACGCGCTTTGCTCAAAGAACTGGAACAGAAAGAGAAAGAACACGATAAGCTCCGCGATGATTATGCGAAGCTGGCGTTGCAATATGCCGAGGTAAAGGATCGCTATTTGCGTTTGGCCGCAGAGATGGAGAATTTTCGCAAACGCCTGGAGCGCGAATTTACCAGTCGCGCCGAAGGCCGGGTTGCCGATCTGCTGGCGGAGTTGCTGCCGGTGGTGGATGATTTTGAGCGGTTTTTTGGCGCGGGCGGCGAAGCCAAAGATTACGACGCGCTGGCGACGGGCGCGCGATTGATTCATCAAAACGTTTTAAAAATTTTGCAAAACCGCGGCGTGACCCTAATGGAAACCCTGCATCAGGAGTTTGATCCGAAACGCCACGAGGCCTTGCTGCAAATGGCGGTGGAAGGCAAAGCGGCGAATTTGGTCGTACAGGAAACCACGCGCGGCTATTTGTTGTTTGATAAAGTATTGCGGCCGGCAAAAGTTATTATCAGTGTCTGAGCGGTTAAAAAATATTCTTATGGCGAAGCGAGATTTTTACGAAATACTCGGCGTGAATCGGGACTCTTCCGAAGACGAGATCAAGAAAGCTTATCGCAAGCTGGCAATGCAATATCATCCCGACCGTAATCCGGGCGATCACACGGCGGAAGAACGTTTCAAGGAGGCGGCTGAGGCGTATGAGGTATTGCGCGACCGCGAGAAGCGCGAGCGCTACGATCGCTACGGCCATCAAGGCTTGCGCGGCGGTTTTGGCGGCGGTGGCGCGTCCGCGCGCGATTTTGAAATGGATCTCGCTGAGGCGCTGCGCACGTTCATGTCGGAAGGCATCTTCGGCGAATTTTTCGGCCAGGCCGCCGGCGGCGGGCGCACGCGCGATATGAAGCAGCGCGGCAATGATTTGCAAATTCCACTGAAGCTCACTTTGGAAGAAGTGGCTGCCGGGGTCAATAAAAAAATCAAGTTGCACCGTTACGTGAAATGCGACCCGTGCGCCGGATCGGGCAGCGCGCGCGGCAGCCAGGAAACCATTTGTCCGACTTGCCGTGGCACCGGCGAAGTGCGGCAGGTGTCGCGCTCGTTCTTTGGGCAGTTTATCAATGTCACGGCGTGCCATCAATGTCGCGGCGAAGGCCGCATCATCAAAAACCCCTGTCCGGAATGCCGCGGTGAAGGCCGGCTTGAAGGCGACAAAACCATCGCGGTGGATATCCCCGCCGGCGTGGCGATGGGCAATTATTTGACGGTGCGCGGCGAAGGCAATGTCGGGCCGCGTGGCGGACCGGCGGGTGATTTGCTCGTCGTCATCGAAGAAAAAGAGCATGAATTTTTTGAGCGGCACGGCGACGACATTCTCTATGATTTGCCGCTCTCGATTCCGCAGGCGGTATTGGGTGAGATGGTGGAAGTGCCAACGCTCACCGGCAAGGCGAAATTAGATATTGCCCCGGGAACGCAGTCGGGAAAAATTTTGCGCATGCGCGGCAAAGGCATTCCGCATCTCAACGGTTATGGCAGCGGCGATCAATTGGTGCGCGTGGTCGTGTGGATGCCGAGCAAGCTTTCCATGAAAGAAAAAGAGTTGTTTTTGCAATTGTCCGAAACCGAAGGCGTGAAACCGCCGAAAAGCGAGCGCGGCTTTTTTTCTAAAATCAAAGAAGCGCTGTTTTAAAACATGAAGTCAGACTTGCGCCCCACGATTTTAGAAAAGACTTGCGAGACGCAGGTCCGACTTCGCCCAATCTCAAGGAGGAGTCACCATGTGGGGGTTCACCCCGTCGGAACAACGTGCGGTGTTGTTGTTGCTCTCGACGTTTGGACTGGGGATCGTGGTCTGGTGGTATCGCGCCAGCCAACCGCCGCCGGAGATTAATCCGGTTGAGTTGGCGGCTTTTGAAAATTTTTTGCGCACGGCGTCAAAAGATAGTCTGCATTTACCATCGCCTGCGCTAACGCAAACCTCCAGCGCCGTTGCGCCCACGACACGAGTTGATTTGAACGCGGCCACTTACAACGAGCTGGTGAAACTGCCGGGAATTGGGCCGGTGATGGCGAAACGTATTCTCGAGTTTCGCGCCGCGAATGGCAGGTTTAAGCGCTTGCAGGATTTGCGCAAAGTAAAAGGCATTGGCGCGAAGACTTATGAAAAATTGGCGCCGTGGTTGATTGTTCAGTAAAATTAAAAGTCCGCAGCTGTAAGCCGGATGGAATAAACGTCATTAGTCAAGTTGACTTATAATTATAGCGCTCAAGCTGCCGGTCGTGAGGGTAAAGGTTCGACGCTGTATAAAATTTTGATTGGCCTCTTAACGCTGGCGCTGGGTGTAGCCATTGTATACCCCAAAAAAATTTGGGATCATGAAGCTGCGCATCAGCAACTTTGCCGCGCGCGTATGGCCAATTTGTATTTTGCCGAATTACAGTATCGTAATTTTAACGGCTATTTTTCTCCTAGTGCGACCGCGGCGCTGCAGTTTATTAAATTTGATACACGTTATTTAAAGCGGCTCGATTCTTTGGTTGTGCAGCCGTTGCAAGGTGCAAAGAAAACAATTGATAGTCTTCGGCAAATGCAGGCTTTTGCCGATACCTTAATTGGAACGTTAATTGCCACTACAGATTCAATAGTCATTGATTCTGTCGATCGCGTCGAAGATCGGGTGATTGAAGGAAGCCGTCAGCTTCGGCGCGTGCTGGAAACTGTGCACGAGAAGATGGCAG
>CAYUVM010000705.1:0-2792 GCA_964447935.1 uncultured Cytophagia bacterium
AAACGGCAAATCAATTCCAATTCGCTTTTACCTAAAACCGTGCCGAACACTATTGGCAAAATGCCTAAAAGTGCAAGAAAATTAGTGAGCGATATCATAGTCTTACTTGCTGGAACGGAAAATGAAAAGCCGATTGTTTTCGCTAGAATATCAATTGAATTGAATGATAAAAAAGGCTTGAACCCTGGATACTGCACGACCCTGTTTTAACTGGTAAAGCGATTTAACCAAGATCAAAACTTTAAAAAGTTGATCTTATGCTCTCATCCTAAGAAGAATTAATTTGCCGCCAACCTAAAAACTTATTACTTCTAATGTTCGGATTATGGACAAGAAGGAAGGTCAATGATGTTGGGCAATATTTATTACCCACTCAGCCCATAAATATTGAAAGTTAAGATATTGATAGAATTTATAAAAAGCAAGAAAAATTTTGCATATGATCGCAACGAGAACGGGCAACTGAACCATATCAGAAAAGCTTAAGCCAACTTTTTTATCTCTCTGCCACCTGCCGCGACACCATATGCGCCTCCAAAAACGCCAGATCATCATCACGCAGTTCCGCCGCATACTCGGCTTTAATCCGCACGTCATAGCGCACGGCGGCCCACAACGCGAAGGGGGCGAGCGCTGGTTCGTTGGTGCGATAATGCCGATACAACAAAAAATAGCCTTCGGCCAAATGCTGGCGATCGGCCAGCGTCAACTGCGCCGGCGGGCCGTATAAAATCGGCAGGGCGAGTTGTTGATCGCGTTCTAATCTATTGGGGTTGAGGATGGAGTCTAAATTAGCGCGGTAAATATTGGGCCACAAATACGGGTTGCGATAATAGTGGCCCGATATTTTCCAGAGATTATCTTCCGGAATCACGCGATGCGTGCCACCGGCGAAAAAGGGCGGCGGTTTCGTGGGGGTTTCCGTGGCGGGTGCAAGTTGAGCCTCGCCGTTCTTTGGTTGCGTCGTTTCGTTCGCAAGCGCAACCACTCGCGTTGTCTCGGGGGTGAGGCCGTCAGAGGTGTGTTTTGATTTTTCTCCAAGCCGGCTGGGCAACAAAAACAGAAGCAATAAGACGAGCGCGGCGGCCGCGCCGGCATACCACATAAAAGGCCGTTTACGAACGGCAGTAACTGGTTGGGGCGGCAGATCGTTCGGCTCAAAATAAGTAGGTGAAAAAACCGGGAGCGTCTTTTCCGGCGGTTCCGCGAAGGTGAATTTTGGTGTTTGACCATTCGACGGTTTGCCGTTGGCTGGAAGCGGCTTTATCGGCGGCGCGAGCAACGTCTCAACTTCCACAGGCGCTGGAGCCGAGGCCTCTTTTTCCAAAGCAGTTTCCGCAAAAGTCAAACGCGGTGGTAAGTCATCCGGTAAATCTGGAAGGACTTCGTTGATGTCAAATTCTTCGTATGCCGGTTCGGCGACGATGGATTTCTCCAAGATGGGCGCCGTAACTTTTTCGCCGGTTGGTGGTGGCGCCAACCAATGCAGATGTTTTTCGAGCAGAGCCGGCAAAGAAACATGGCTGCCCGTATGAACGGTCGGGCCGAACGCCTGCAGAACTAACGCACGAATATTTTTCGCCGGCTGAAAAATGACTTGCGGGACGGCGGATTTTTCTGCGACCAGACGAAACGTGCCGAAATTGTGGATTTTGACGATGCCATCACGCAATAAACCCGCTTCAATAATCGTAATAGTTTCGCGCACCAATTTACGCATAAACGTAGTGGTGACTCCGCTCACTTGCGCAAGGTGGGCCAGAGTGATTTTATCCGTGAGTTTATTTTTTGCAGAATTGGCTATGCTCATCCGGCCCTCCATTCTTGCAAACGGGCTTTGAGCCGCTTATACGGTTTGAAGAAAAATTCAATTGAACGCGGCTGGGGAACAAATTCCTGAGTGATCGGATCGAATGTACGGAGGGTTTTGCCGGCCGCGGCATTGAGCGCGCCTAAATTCGGCAGACTTACCGTCTCGCCTTTTTGCAAACGCTGGGCAACAAACTCGAACAGGTGGCGCAGATGCAACCGCGCTTCGCGTTGCGTGATCTGCAAGCGTGCGGCGAGCGTTTTGACGATTTCATCTGTGGTCATGTTCCACCGGTTCCTTTCCTTCATTAAAGATAGGAAAAACGGCCAAAATGTCAATTGAAATTTATGCCGCCAGGCTTGACTTTGGGCCGAGAATTATTATCTTTCGATAAAAGCAAATGGCAAAATGATGCTGGCAAGACAATACGCAATTTTACCCAAGCTGATTTTCAATCAAAAATTTGCTTGCGCTTTACGGCTGAACTTCTTATTTTATCCCACTTTTTTTCACCTTGATTTTGCATATACCAAAACCCAATCCCGACTACGCCCGCAGGATTTTTTGGGGTGCGGAAGTCAATTGGGCGACATTTTAGCCATGCGAGGCAAAATCGAGGTTCCCTAAGCGCGAACCTCAGGAGCGTAAAAGCATGAATACGAGTTACATCATTATTAATGTATTGTTGATCGTGCTGATTTTGGTTGGCGGCGGCTATCTGGCGCGCAGCCGATTCCGTGTGATGCCCAAGAAAGACGAAAAGGAAACCTGGAAGAAAAACGCACAAAATTACAACAAACAACTGGATGAGTATTTCACGAAGAAAAAAGATGATGAGTATAAGAATTTGTTGCATCCCAAAGTTTCCCGCTATCAGCCACGATTGCCCCATCGCATCGAAGGCGCCGGGGAAGTGACGAAATGGGTTAAAATGGAAATGGAAGCGCCCGCCGCCGGCGCAACCAGCATGGTACAAGGTTCA
>CAYUVM010000706.1:0-2792 GCA_964447935.1 uncultured Cytophagia bacterium
CGAAGAGGGCCAGCCCGATGTCTATGTCATGCCTGCCGAAGGCGGTGAAATGCGGCGGCTGACTTTTTTCGGTTCAGTTTTTAAGATTGCGACATGGACGCCGGACAGCGCAGCCATTTTGTTTCTCAGTACGCAGGGCGCGCGTATTCCTCCAGACCAACCCATCGTTTACCGCGTCTCGCTCGCCGGTGAATATCCTCAACGTTTTCTGAACTGCCCCGTGCGCAACATCGCGCTGAATCCCGCGGGGCCCGGCCTGGCGATTGGCCGCAACAATTTTGACAACGCCCGCTGGAAACGTTATCGCGGCGGCACGGCTGGTGAAATTTGGGTTGATCCCGGTTTTTCCGAAGCTGCCAAGCGCGAAAGCCATTTTGCCAAACTGCATTTGCCAAAGGGCAATCCCAATGGTCCGTTGTGGGTTGGCAACCGGCTGTATTTTGCGTCGGATCACGACGGCGTCGGCAATCTTTATTCTTGCACGCTGAACGGAGCCGATTTGCAGCGCGAAACCGCGCATCGGGATTTTTATGTGCGCCATCCGGCCACCGATGGAAAAACGATTGTCTATCAGGCCGGCGCGGATTTATTTGCACTCGCGGCGGTGACGCGCGAAGGACGGCGCATTCCGATTCAATGGCGCAGCCCGCTGGTGCAAACACAGCGCAAATTTTCTTCGGCGGCGCGGTATCTGGAAAATTATCATTTGCATCCCAAAGGGCATTCGATTGCGATCACGGCGCGCGGCAAATTATTCAGCATGGCGCATTGGGAAGGCGCGCCGGTGCAATACGGCACGCGCGAAGGCGCGCGCTATCGGCTGGCGCATTGGCTGCACGATGGGAAACGGCTCATCGCGGTGAGCGACCACAACACCGACGGAGAAGAAAAGTTAACGCTATTTTCCGGCGAGCCGACGCTCGAGCCGGATCGAATTATCGACGCGCCGCCGGGACGAATTCAATCCTTGCAAGTTTCGCCAACGCAGGCGCAAGTGATTATTACCACCAGCCGTCTTGATCTCTGGCTGATCAATCTCGACAGCGGCGAGCCGCGGCGTCTCGATCATAACGATTTTGCGGAAATCACCGGCGTGGCGTATTCACCCGATGGGCGCTGGTTGGCTTATCGCAAGGCGTTGACGGAAGAAACTCGCGCAATTTTTTTATGCGAGCTGGATTCCGGCGCGGTGCATCAAATCACGCGGCCGGTTTTGCGGGATTATTATCCGCACTTCGATCCCGATGGACGATATCTGTATTTTCTTTCGATGCGCATTTTAAACCCGGTCAATGATAGCGTGCAATTTGCCGTGAGCTTTCCCTCGGCCAGCAAGCCGTATTTGATCACCTTGCGGAAAGAACTGGCCAATCCATTTTTACCTTTACCGGCAGCGCCGGGCGAAGAAAGCGCGGTCAAACTGGATGCCGCTAAAAACGCAACGGGTGCCGCCAATGGCAAAGAAGAAAAACCGGCAGAACCGGCCAATGGCGCGGAAAAGAGCGAAAGCAAAGAAAAGCCCGCGGAGGCTATGCGCATCGATCTCGACGGCATTCAAGATCGCGTCGTTGAATTTCCGGTGAAAGAAGGCATCTATCGGCAGGTGTTGGGCATCAAAGACAAAGTGATCTTCACTTCTTTTCCGGTGCGCGGTCGCGCCGATTTAGGCGATTCGTCGGCTTCCGATGAGGACGATGAGAAAGGCACCCTTTGGGTTTATGATTTTGTCACGCAGAAACTTGAGGCCATCGCTTATGACGTGCAATCGGTGCAGGTGGCCAATGGCGGCAAAACCTTGAGCTATCGCAATGGCCGGCGCGTGCGCGTATTAAAAGCGGGCGAAAAGCCGGGCGATAATTCCGAAGGCGCGACGCGCAAAAGCGGCTGGCTGGATCTTGACCGTTCCCGTTTTACCATTGATCCGCGCGCCGAATGGCGCCAAATGTTTCGCGAAGCCTGGCGTTTGCAGCGCGAATTTTTCTGGACCGAAAATATGTCCGGGGTTGATTGGCAAAAAGTATTTAATCATTATTATCCGCTGGTTGAGCGCATCGCCACCCGTTCGGAATTTTCCGATTTGGTTTGGGAAATGCAAGGAGAGTTAGGAACCTCACATGCTTACGAGGCCGGCGGGGATTATCGCTCCGCGCCGTATTATTCCATCGGGCGATTGGGTGTGGATTTGGAATACGACGATGAGAATAGACGCTATCGTTTTGCCAAAATTTATCGCGGGGACGTCTGGTTAAAAGATTGTTCGTCGCCGTTGTGCGCGCCCGGCCTCGATATTTCCGAGGGGGATGTTCTCCTCGCGATCAACGGCGTACCGCTTAGTTTAACCGTGACGCCGGGCCAGTTGCTCACGAATTTGGCGGGACATGATGTGGTGTTGACCGTGCAATCTGCCCAGCCGGAAAGCCTGCCACGTCATGTAACGGTGAAAGCGCTGCGCGATGAGTATAAAGCGCGCTACCGCGATTGGATTGAACGCAACACGCAACGGGTGACGGAGGCTACCGACGGCCGTGTCGGTTATCTGCACATTCCCGATATGGGCACAGAAGGCTTGATTGAGTTCCATCGTTATTATCTCGCCCAAACGCACAAAGCCGGATTGATCGTCGACGTGCGCTACAACGGTGGCGGTAATGTGTCGCAAATTTTATTGGATAAACTCATTCGCCGGCCCCTCGGTTATGATGTGCGCCGTTGGGGCACGCCGCAACCTTATCCGTCGCATGCGATGGGCGGGCCGATGGTGGCGCTCACCAATGAATTTGCCGGTTCCGACG
>CAYUVM010000707.1:0-2780 GCA_964447935.1 uncultured Cytophagia bacterium
CAGCGGGATGGTCACTTCCGTACAATGCGAGTATCAAATCTACGGCTATGTGCAGTTGTACGTGGTTGGCAGCGCCGTTGGGGAGTCGATGTTTTTAGAGTTGGGGCCGGTGGTGACGGCATTGGTGTTGGCCGGGCGCGTCGGCGCCAGTATTGCGGCAGAACTCGGCACGATGCGCGTGACTGAGCAAATCGACGCGCTGGAATCGCTGGCGATCAATCCGGTTGCTTTTCTGGTCATTCCCCGCGTCGTGGCCGGATTGATTATGGTGCCGGTGCTCACGATCTTCGCTGATTTTGTCGGTATCATCGGCGGCTGGCTGATTTCAGTGGCCACGATGGATATAACCACCACCGAATTTTTTAAAGGCTTCCGCCTATGGTTTAAAGTTTGGGATGCGGTTTACGGCATTATCAAAAGCGGTTTCTTTGGCGTCAGCATCACCTTGATCGGATGTTATGAAGGGTTTCACACGAGCGGCGGCGCCGAGGGCGTCGGCCATGCCACCACTCGCGCCGTTGTTACCGCTTGTCTGATAATTTTAATGTTGGATTACGTGCTTGCCGCCCTGTTGTTATAAAACGCTTGGTTGGATTTATGGAATGTGGGATTAACGGAATATTGAATTCCATTGATCCAACGATCCACTGGTCCATCAATACGGTATTTTGTTGAGAGGAATGTATGAGTTATGAGGCCCGCGTCGGAGCGGTGATTGTTCTGGCAGTGGTGATTTTCTTTTTCGGCGTGTTGTATTTGCGGGAATACACGTTTTCGAAAAAAGAATATGAAATCACGGCAAAATTTGAAACCGTCGTTGGTTTGGAGTTGCAAGACCCGGTGATTATTTCCGGTTACAAGATCGGCCAGGTGAAAGAGATGCAACTCGTCGGCGATAGCGTTGAAGTGCGGCTCTTTTTGGATTCACGGTATCAGTTGGCGCGAGACTCCAAAGCCATCTTGCGCAACCTGACTTTACTCGGTGACAAGGCCATTGAGGTGGTGAAGGGAAAATCAAAAGAAATGTTGCAAGCCGGTGAAAAGATTCCCGGCCAATTGGAAACGGATTTTTTTGATCTCGCCGAAGCCGCGGCGCCGATAGGCGAGGATATCACCGTGCTGCTGAAGCGCTTTCGTTCAACGTTTGATGAAAACACCGAAGCCAGTTTAAAAGGCAGTTTGCGCCACCTGAATACGATTTCCGGCGCCGTGGCGGAAGGCGTAACGCAAAACCTCGGCGAGGTGGAGTTGACGCTGAAGAGTTTAAAAACCGCTGCGAAGAATTTTGAGCAACTGACCGCGCCGGAAGGCAAAAGCCTGCACGACGTGATTGCCAACCTGGATTCTAGCGCCACCAGTTTAAAAGCCGCCACGATGCGACTGAGTAATGCCGCCAACTCGATGGAGAAGATGCTTGGCAAAGTGGAAAAGGGGGAAGGCTCACTCGGCCGGCTTATTCAGGACGACACGCTCTATAGAAATCTCGAAAAGTTCACGCAAGATTTGGATTTGCTCATTCTGGATGTAAAGCAGCATCCGCAAAAATATATTAAGATTGAGGTGTTTTAGCGAGTAATTGCCTGGCAAATTTAAAATTTGCCAGGAGCAACATTCATTTAATCGTTATCGCGGCAATCGCCTCCACGTCAGGTTTCACCTCGGCATGCAGCGCAACTTGTCCGCGCTCGGAGCGCACCGTGCGTGAAAAAAGCGAGAGCTTGGCATCAAACAAAAATTTGATAAGCAGTTTTGTCCAGGATTTGTGCCAGACCAGTGTGTCATAATATTCTCGCGCCGTCGCCCGCACTTTGGGCAGATGATTCCACGGCACTGAAGGGAAATCATGATGCTCGTTATGATGGCCGACGTTGAAAGCCACTTTGTTGAGCGCGCCGTAATAACTATAGGTTTCTTGTTCATCGTCCACCATGTAGTGCCGCTGAATCCAGCGCGCGCCGAGCGGATGCAAACCCACAGAAAAGAAAAGAGAAAAAAGTAAAAAGCAAAAAGCTTTGACGCCGAACAACACGAAAATCGCTATATCGAAACTGAATTGCACGAACCAATTGAACAAAATCCAGCGATCGATAAAGTCGATCTCTTTCAAGCGCAGCGGCCGCAGCGCTTGAAAGATGGGAAAAAGGAAAAGCCACATGGCTTTGCCAACCACGGAGTTGCCGACGAGCCGCGCTTCCCATTCATGCGCAATATCGGCATCCAACTCATACACCCCTTGAAAAGCGTGATGTTTGAGATGATAACGATGAAATGAAATGGCCGAAGGAACGACAATGGGCAGGTTGGCGAAAATACTGGCCAGATAATTGGCGACCCGGCGTTTAAAAATTAAATTGTGCGTGCATTCGTGAATGAGCACGAACAGCGCATGGTTTGCAATCGCACCGACGGTGTAAGCCACCAGGACGACCAGCCACCACGGTTGCTGGCGCAGCCCGTAGGCCACGAGAATTTGCAGTGCGACAATTCCCGCGGTGTATAAAAATGTCAGCGGATTTTTTCCAACATATTGGCGAATTTCCGGATGTTTGCGGAGAATTTCCTTGGTACGCTCTTTGTGCGGTTCCGGTTTGCCTGAAAAGACAAAGCCGGCGGGTATGGTAGTCTGATTTGGCATGAATCCTCATGGTTAAGTTTAAGGGTCTTTAAAATTAAATGTGCAATATAACGTGCATGATTGAATTTGTCAAGCCGATTTGCTTCACCCTGACAAAGTGCTTTATGCATGATAGTTTGTGCGGCCTCCCATGACTGCGGCATTA
>CAYUVM010000708.1:0-2777 GCA_964447935.1 uncultured Cytophagia bacterium
CGTCACGCGCAATTGCCGGTCGAGGTATTTTTTAAATGGATGATGTTCGATGCGCAAAACGGTTTTGGTTTGCACGTTACTTTTCAAACAGACCTCGAGTGGAATACGATGATCACACACATAATTGAGCAAATCTTCGTCTTCGATCAGCCGGGTGCCGTGGCCGATGCGATGCGCGCCGCAATTGTGAATGGCCTGATAGATACTGTCCGGGCCGTAGGCTTCGCCGGCATGCACGGTGCAGTTGAGGCAATGTTTGCGCACGACATAAAACGCCTTGGCGTGATCTTTCGCCGGGTTATCGTATTCGCCGCCGGCAAGATCGAATCCCACCACTCCTTTGCGCCGGTATTGCACCGCGAGTTCAGCCAGCCGCACGGAGGTCGCCGGGTCAATCGAACGAATGCCGCACAGAATAACACCGCAACGAATCGGGAAATTGTGTTCGGCTTCACGCAGGCCGTCGACTACCGCGTCGACGATTTGTTCCAGGCTCAATCCCTTTTGTTGATGCAAGATCGGCGCGTAACGGACTTCCATGTACGTGATGTTTTCCTGCGACGCATCTTCCGCCAGCTCATACGCAATGCGGCGAATCGAATTGTAATCCTGCATCAATTTCAAGGTGAAATCGAATTTTTCCAAATACGTCTTGAGATTTTCGACTTGCCCCTTGACTGACAAATAGTCGCGAACAACACTTTCCTCATGGCTCGGCAGGGGCATATTGTTGGCTTTCGCCAATTCAATCGCGGTTTTTACTCGCAATGAGCCGTCGAGATGAACATGCAAATCGGTTTTCGGAAGTTCGAATAATAAATCGCGGGTGATTTTCATCATTGGCTCCATTGGCTGTAGAGTCAAAACTTGCAAACAATTCTAACGACCTTCTGGTGGCAAAATTTCCCCGCCGAATCGCAAGAGATCTTTACTCAAGCGGGAATACTTTGCCGTGCCGGTGTCGGGCGCTTGGCCGCGGCTTTGCCCGCTCCTTCTCGCGCATCCGGCAATAATGTAATGAGTGTGCCGAGCGTCAAGATCATGCCGCCGATCCACAACCAATTCACCAGCGGATTCAAATACACATGAAACGTTGCCGCGTTGGTTTCGGGTTGATGCTCGCCGAGCACGACATATAAATCTTCGCGCAAATTGGAAAAGAGCGCCACTTCCGTTGTTGGCTGCTCCTGCACAATATAAAAATGTTTCTGCGGGAAAATCGTCTCCAGTATCTTGCCGTCGCGCTTCACCACCATGCTGGACTCGATGACCATCTTGTTGGAATCTTCAAAACGTTTGGTGTCTTGATAAACCAGCTCATAGTTTCGAATGCTGATCGACTCGCCGGGCTTGAGTTGCTTCTCCGCTTCTTCGGTAAAAGCCGCGCCGGTGACGCCGATAAAAATCAATACCATCCCGAAGTGCACGACGTAACCGCCATACCGGCGTTTGTTTTTCATCAGCAGCCGCCACAGCGCGACGGGATAGGATTCACTATTAGTATTGCCGCGCGCTGCAGCACCCCGATGAAACTCGGTCACAATCGTGATGGTGACAAAAACGCTGAGCGCAAAAGAAATGAGCGCATAAACATGACGCATGCCGGCGACCAGTAAAATTACCAGGGTAACCGCCATACCCAGGGTCGGGAAAAGAAACATTTTCTTCAAATGTTCGACTGAGCTTTTGCGCCACGCAACGAGCGGGCCGATGCCGGTCAACAACAACAACAGCAACGAAATTGGCACGAGCACGGCATTGAACCACGGCGCGCCAACGGTGATCTTAATGCCGCGCACCGCTTCGGAGACGACGGGAAACAACGTGCCCCAAAATACCGCAAAGCAGGCTCCGAGAAACACGACGTTGTTCAACAAAAAGGCGGACTCGCGCGACACGACGGAATCCATGCGCACGTCGCTTTTGAGCAAATGCAAACGCAAGCCCAGCACCGTAAACGAAAATGTCGCGATCAATCCGACGAATCCCAAAAACAGCGGACCGAGGCTGGATTGCGTAAAACTGTGTACCGACGAAATGACGCCGCTGCGGGTGAGAAACGTGCCGAAGATGCAGAGTGTGAAGGTGAGAATGATCAACACCATGTTCCACACGCGCAGCATATTCTTCTTCTCTTGAATCATCACCGAATGCACAAAACCAGTGCCGATGAGCCACGGCATCATCGCCGCGTTTTCCACCGGATCCCATGCCCAATAACCGCCCCAGCCGAGCTCCATGTATGCCCATTTGCCGCCAAGCATCATGCCGACGCCGAGAAAAAACCACGGCACGATCGTCCAGCGCCGCGTGAGTTTTAACCAATCGCTGCCGACCTGCCCGCTCAACATCGCGGCGATGCCGAACGCAAACGGCACGGTGAAACCGACATAGCCCAAATAGAGAATCGGCGGATGAATCACCATCGCCCAATGCTGCAGCAACGGATTGAGGCCGCGCCCATCTGCCGGCGGTTGCGCGAGCAATTCAAAAGGATCGGTGACGAAAACAATCATGCTAATAAAAAACGCCGCCACTGCCATTAACACCGCGGTGACGTATGGCATGAGAATCGTTTGCTGGCGGCGATACGTGACGATGCAAACGAAACTAAAAGCCGCGAGTAACCAAGCCCAAAACAGCAACGACCCCTCCATACCGGCCCACAATGAAGTGATCTTAAAAAAAGTCGGCAGGGCGCGGTTGCTGGTGCTGGCAACGTATTTATACTGAAAACTGTCCGACAGCAATGCCTGTATGAGCGCAATGGCGGCCAG
>CAYUVM010000709.1:0-2774 GCA_964447935.1 uncultured Cytophagia bacterium
TAAAATTCTCCCTTCCGCTGGAAGGCTGCTACCCGTTATCCTGTGGGTGATCGATTATTTAATTTATTTTTGTATTTGAGGCTCGACTCTTGATCGTGCTTTTACTCTTACTCAGGCCAATTTAACCATGAAAATGAGCAGGAGGCTGAGCGCGAGTAGGAGCAAAACACTCTGAATCCTTTACGGCGCGGCCATTTTAAAAACCACGCGATTTTTTCCTTTGCTTGAAATGGTAAAATCTTTGCTCATCTCTCGATATCCAGCTTTGCGCGCCGTTAAACGATATTCTCCCGGCGGCAACGCCCGCGTTGAAATGCCGGTATCGTCAGTGTCGCCGATGTTGGTTTCACGCCCGTCCGCGCTCAACGCCCGACAACGAATTTCCACGTCTTGCAGTGGTTCGCCGGTGGCTTCGTCAACGACCAGCACCTCGATCCCGACTTGAATGCGTTCCATGCGCGCAATGACGACGGCGCCCGTGGGCGGAATTGTCAGCGTCAGGTCGCGATAACCGTCTTTACGTAACTGCACGGTGTATTTGTACGGCAGCAGGGTAAATTCGCACGGCGTCGTGGCTTTGAGCCGGGTGGTTTTATTTTCATAAACCATCTGCAATACTGTCGCGCCCAAATCAATCTCGCGGCCGCCACTTGCATCGCGCGCCAAAATTTTTACCACTCGCGACAGGGTCTCGCTGTATTGCTCCGGCGATTTTTCATCGAGCTGAATCGTAAACGTTTTCGGCAAAAAGTCTTTTTTCTGCAGCGAAATGGTGTGCGTGCCCAGCGTCAACAGCAAGCGGTTGGTAAATCCGGTGACGCCGACTGGCCGATCACTGCCATCGAGATAAATTTCCGCATTCGGCGGCGTGGAGGTCACCACAATGGCTTTGGCAAAAACGCCTTCAACGGAAAAATGCTCGCGATTCTGTTCAATGCGCTGAAAGCGCCAGAGCCGGCGATCTTCGATGCTCTCGATGCCCTCGAGTGTGTTGAACGTAAAACCGGTAAGCCGCGCAAAATTCGGGCGATCCATTTCAATTTGCAGCGGCGTGCCAACTTCCCAAACCACGCGGCAAGGCGTCGTTTGCGTGTATTTAATGCCGTTCAAATAGACTTCGGCGCCGGCCGGTTTGGAAGACAGCTCCAGCGTCGTTTTGAAACGAAAGACGTACGGTTGATTCTCTTTGGGCGCGGTCTCACCTTCGACCACCGCTTGTCCGCGCGCCGGCACTTGAATGGAGCGCACAATCGGATCGAACCGCGATAACGACAAGCTAAGTTTATGCACCCCGGGCGAGATTTTATTGATGGCAAGCGGCGTCGTCTGCGGCAATAATTTATCATCGAGTGAAACCTGCGCGTTTGGCGGAAACGAAACGATACGAATGGCCGGCGGAAAAAGCGCATTGTAAATTCCGGTGCCGTAGCCGGTCCATTGCATCATCGTATCCAATATTGAAAACAGCAGGAACACACCCAGAGCGCCGCCCAATGTGGCGAAAATCAACTTTTTATGCGAACGCGTCGAGATCCGAATGACATCAATTATGGTGCGCACCTCATCGTCATCTTCTTCGGCTTCTTCGATGACCTGATAAAACGGCACGTCTTGAATCGGGGCTTCGGAGGCGTTGCTGTTGTTTTTCGCTTGTTCGCGTTCAACCCGCGTTTCAGCAATTTCCGGCGCCGCGATAATGGCGCTGTCCGTAAAGCTCGTTTTGCCGCGCGGCTCGGCAGCGGGCGCGGCCTTGTAGGTGAAACCTTCCGGGACGGTGTTGTCCTCAACCGTTTCGATGGCAATCGCATCAATCACTGTCTCTGCCGCGGTCGCGGGATTGGGATGAACGCCGTTTTCCGGCGTGGAGTAAGTGAACAACTTGCGCAGCGATTCGGTTGGGGTTTCGTCCTTGGGAGGGTCAACGTCAGGTTTCGCGCTTGGCACAACCCCCTCGACAATGCGGCCTAACTCGTTCGCGAGATCAGGCCCGGATTCCTGTATGGAAAGAAACGTCATCAAATCGAGGTACATCTGGTTTGCCGTTTGATAACGATTCTCTGGATGGCTTTGGAGGGCACGCTGCAAGATTTGCTGCAACGCCACCGGCACCGCTTTCTCGCCGAGCAAATCGAAATTCCAATTGCCGGCTTCCAACGCTGCAATGAACTGTGCCGGATCATCATGTTGGAAGAAGCGTTCGCCGGTAAGAATTTCGTAGAGCACGAGTCCTGCGGCAAAAATATCTGACCGGCGGTCCAGGTTTTTGGCGCCGTTCAATTGCTCCGGCGCGATATAGGCGATTTTGCCTTGTAATAAAACCTCACGCTTGCGGCCGCGCTGGGCATGCGAACGCCGGCGGGCGCCCGCCAAACCGAAATCAATAATTTTTATTTCCCCCTGCCGGTTGACCATAATATTGGCAGGGGTGATATCCTGATGAACGATATTCAGCGGCTGGTGTGTGTCGGGGTCGCGGCGGGCATGAGCATAATCCAGACCGGCGCAGCATTGCGACATGATATAAGCGCCGAGATGAAAGGGCAGATTGACGGCGCCTTTGCGATGGGCGCTGATTAATTTTCCTAAATCAACCCCATCAATAAATTCCATGATAATATAAAACTGTCCGTCTTCGGTGCGTTTGATGTCATAAAGACGTACAATATTGTGATGATTTAAACGCGCCACCGAAAGCGATTCGGCTTGAAATAAATCGACATATTTGGCTTCGCCGAGCAAATCCGGTGAAATAGCCTTGATGGCCACCGGTTTGC
>CAYUVM010000710.1:0-2772 GCA_964447935.1 uncultured Cytophagia bacterium
ACTTCTACGACGACAATCGCGAGGGTCTTTCAACTGTGCTGCTGGCGGCGCACCGGAAATTTCCACGCCTCAGTTTTATCGTGATTTCGTCCTACTATAACGAGACGGAGGTGCGTAACTTTGTTCCGCCTGACGTCAAGTTGTTTTATTTCGACAAAAACAATTTTCCTATTGATCGTTTGTTAAATACATTGCAGGAATTGATTCAAGAACAACCTATACAGTTGCCGTGATTAAACACGGAAGGAGGGAAGTTAAATGAGTGAAAAGCACGCACTCATTGTGGAAGATGCGCCCAATTGGGCCACACAACACCAACTGGCGTTGAGTGAGCTTGGGTTCAAAACTTTTGTCGCCAATGACTATGCCGAAGCCTTGGGCTTGCTCCGGCGTGAACAGTTGGAGGTGGCGATTATCGACCTTTGTTTAACGACACATTCCGAACCGGATAATCTCAATGGGGTTTTTCTCTTGCAGGGACTTGCAGAAAAAAACATTCCTGTCATCATTGTTACCGGCCACGGTCCGCGCAAGCTGGTCGACCGTATCTATGATGATTTCGGCGTGTTCGAAGTGTTGGATAAACTCTCTTTTAAGCCGGAAAAATTTAAAGAGTACGTTTTGCAGGCCACCAGCACGCCAAAGCCTGATAACGGTGCCGCCAGTAAAAAGAAACTTATTTCCCCGAAAAAAATCGAGGCCTTCGTGGACGAGGTGATGAAGGGGATGATCACCCACTCGGAGAAACGCGAGTTTTCAGTGAGTGAAAATAAAACTGAACTGGCGCCCCCGAAAACCAGCCTTAAAATCTTTATCAGTCATTCCGCCAAAGATAAAACCCTTGCCGACCGTTTAGCGGGCGACTTGCGTTCTGCCGGCGTCGAAGTTTGGTATGACAGCGATGAGATTGTTGTCGGCGACACGATTGTCGAAAAGATTGCGCAAGGCGCACATTGCGACTCTATGATCATTCTGCTTTCGCCCGACGCGGTTGGTTCATGGATGGTCAAACAAGAGCTCGCGATGTTCTTGAGCGAAGAACATCGCCGCGGCCACGCCGTGGTTCTTCCCGCGCTATATAAAGATTGCGAAATTCCGCCGCTCTTGTTGAGTCGCCGCTACGCCGACTTTCGGGAGAGTTATGAAAATGGGTTTTTCGATTTGCAGCGCAGCCTGGGGATCAGAAGAAGTTAGATGAATGTTTCCTCGTAAGCGGCTTTGGCTTTCTGGTCTACAAGATTTACTTAATCTTTCATCTTTTGTGAGACAACCTTTGGTATTTTTCTCTGGATAGGCGCGGCTTTAGCATTGTGGCTTGCTAAAGCCGCGCACTTTTTTAGACGGCCGGATTGTATTCGTATCCCGGCACGCGCCACATGAAATTGGGGTCAATATACGGCTCGACATCGCCGTACTTTTCCATCAGCGCGATTTTTTTACGGATCAATTCACCGATATTCTCACCGTAGATGTAACTCGTTTCCGCCACTTTGGAAACCACCATCCAGTTGATGTTTGAAGTTTCCCACAGTTGCAAGAGATCTTTTGCAAATTGCATCTCGGCGGTCATCATTTTTCGCAAATAGGTTCGGCAATTCTCTTTGGTTTGGGCATCGGCAGCAGCCAAATAACCATAAACGCCCGCCACCCACATTGCCGTGCTGCGCGAGGTGCCGACCCAGCAACGTAAGCCGCGTAAACGATCGCGTTGATCGAGAAAAACCGGCGAATCATTCACTTTGCTATCAGCGAGCGCGATCGCGGCTTCCAAAGCTTTCCACACATTCGTGTCAACGCGCTCGACATATTTTTCGCCGTATTCTTTGCTGATCAAATCAAACAATACGTCGCGGCCTAAATCGACCATCGAGGGATTGTTCGGCACACTGACCAAAAATTTTTCATAATACGCGCGCTCGGCTTTGGGAACGGCTTCGAAGTTCGGCACAAATGGCCGTACCCACAAGCGATACCAAACATAGCCGAAACCGGAATAGAGCGGCAATGGCGGAATGTGGCGAATGGCCTGCTCCGCAAGTTTCCAGATTTGCACGAGATCGCCGGCCAGTTTTTCACCGACCCACCGCTGTGCGATTTTATTCACCGTCGCGTCGATATTAAGATTTCGCGAAAATTGAAATTCGCGCCACACTTCCTGATTGATATTGTATGGCGTCAAACTCGGCGGCGCCCCGCCGCCCATGTGCGCGAGATGGCTGGCGCCCAAATCCGCCGCGGCTTTGAGTTTTTCATACGTCATCCACGGATAGGGAATCCCCAACAACGGCTCAAAATTGTAGCCGGTGCCGCGCGCATAAACAAAATGCGGCTCGATCTGTCGCGCGCGAAATTTTTCGAGAATCGGTTTTTCCTGCGCATCGTAAGTCAAATGATACGCCGAGCCGGCCACACCTTTGATTTCCGGATAAACCGGATGTGCGTACGGCAAATCATAGCCGCGTACGAGCAGGGAGGGAACTTCGATATCCAAACCTTTTTCGAGTTCGCGTACGATGACGTCGTGCTCGACTTTAAACGGCTCGATGCGCATGCACACGCGAAAGTTGGGATTCGTCTTCGCCGCCGCATTACGCAACACGCGCAGCCAATTCACGGCATTTTTGCCGGCGGCCTCCGCCACTTTTTCGTGATTACGCCATTCGCGAATCAAATATGCGCCGCCGTTGCGCCCGACATACAGCGACGCCGTGTGCTCGAAACCGGAGCCGCTGTCATTCGTCCACACCGACATGTAATCCAACTCCGGCACTT
>CAYUVM010000711.1:0-2771 GCA_964447935.1 uncultured Cytophagia bacterium
GAGAATTTGCTCGGCTTCGGCAAAGTCGTGCTCAACGTCATAAATTTGATCGTATGTGAATTGTTCGTGTATGGCGCGCGCCGCCGCAAGATCGCGCTGGCGACCGGCACCTATACGCGTTTGGAACAGAAATGGACCCAATAGGAAAGGCGCATGCAGACTTCCAAAGTAATTTTTTCCGGCATCTTACTGGTGGCGTTGCTGGGCTGTGGTGAAAAAAATAAATCGGCAGTACCCCATTTTAAAACGCATTGGACGGTTAAAGTTTTTTTCAAATATGAGCTGTGCAATTTTATCGGCATTCTGACCGGCCGAGAATTGTACAACAAGTATTATGGTGATTTGCAGGCCGAGTGGCGCGGCAAAATGCCGCCGCCGGTGGTGCAAGCCCTCAAACAAATCGACACGATCATCGGCCCGCAGCAACCGCCGGGGCCGCGGCTTTGCGTTCTCTTCGGCGCCACGATTGTCGAAGACAGCTTAAAAACGATACTCGCAGCGCTCAATGATGATCAAAGTGCCCGGCACCGTTTGATGATCTCTGATTTTGCCAGCGAGAAAAATTGGCAACAATGGCAACAGCTCAAACCTTATTTGCGCACCGTTCTGGAATTCTTGCAAAAGGAAGAATTTGAGCTTTATTGGTCAAAAAATCTGTATCCCAAACTTGCCGCGCGCCTGCCGCGTTTGCAACAAGAGCTGCAATCGTACGATGTTGCCGGCGATATTGACCGTTTTCTGCTGGAAGGCGAAGCGAGCGATACGCTGATGGTGATCGCTTCGTGGTTGCTGCAGCCGCATGCAATTCGGCTGACGCCGGAGTGTTATTTGACTGACGTCAATTATCCAATGCATGTCACG
This sequence comes from uncultured Cytophagia bacterium, assembly GCA_964447935.1. Classification (GTDB taxonomy): domain Bacteria; phylum Zhuqueibacterota; class Zhuqueibacteria; order Zhuqueibacterales; family Zhuqueibacteraceae; genus Zhuqueibacter. Next base: position 862 of record CAYUVM010000711.1, read on the forward strand.
GTCAAAAGCGCCTATCATGAACTGCTGCATCCCGTGGGTGAGCGGTTGGTGGATTCCGTTTTCGTCAAACAGTTTGAGGCCTTGCGCGCCGATCCGTTTCTGCAACAAACATTGGCTGCGGCTGATCCGGCGCTGGGTTATCGTAATTTCATGGCTTACTGCCGCGAAGAAGTGGTGCTGGCAGCAGATTTATTGGTGTCGGAGCGGCGGCGGGTGATTTCGCAACTGCTGGGGGCCAACGGTGGCAATGCGCCCAACGCCGTGCGGGCCTATCTCGAACGCCATGAAGGCGGTGTGCACGTTCTCGCTGCAGTGATTTACTCGTACCTCGAGGCCGGCTTGAAACTCGACCGCATGTCGTACAGCGTATTTTTAAAAGAATTGTTTGGCAGCGGCCGTTTGCAGGCGGGAAAAATTGAAATGCGGTACCGGGATTTCATGCAAAATAAAAATTTGGCGGAACGCTGAAAAGTCGTCACTCGTAACTCGCCATATTGGCGTGTTATCTCATTTCACGATCTCCAACTTTACCATTCAAAATCTCTTTCACCACCTCGTGCAAATAGCCGTTCGTCGCCAACGCATTGTCCCCGTGAATCGTGGCGTTACCTTGCCAATTGGTGAAACGGCCGCCGGCCTCTTCTAAAATCGGCAGCAGTGGGCCGTTATCCCACACCGCCATTTTCGGATCGATCATGATTTCGGCGCGGCCAGTGGCAACGAGAATATGGCCGTAAGCGTCACCCCACGTGCGTTGTAATTTCGTCGACCGGCACAAATAATCGAGCGCAGCGTTGTGGCCCATCGTGTTCATGCGGTGAAAATCGGTGGTGAGTAAAACCGCCTCCTCCAAGGTTTTGATCTCCGAAACGCGCGCGCGGCGGCCATTCCAATAACAACCGGCCTGATGAGCTGCCCAAACGGTTTCGGCCAGCGCCGGGAAACTGGCAACGCCGAGCATCACGCGGCCGCCCATTTCACACGCCAGCAACGTGCCATAAAAAGGAACGCCACTAATAAACGCCTTCGTGCCGTCAATCGGATCGACATACCACGTCGCCCCATTCGCCTGCGTTGTCATGGCGCCGCCGCCCTCTTCGCCCACGATGGCATCATTCGGGAAATAGCGCATGAGCCAACGGCGAATTTCTTCCTCGGCGCGACGGTCGGCAATCGTTACCGGGGAGCCGTCGCTTTTGAGTTCGACTTGTACACCGGTGTTAAAATATTCGAGGGTAATTTTCCCGGCGCGCCAGCAGGCTTCCAATGCCACTTCGAGGCGGGAACGCAAAGATTCCTTGAGGTTGAGATCCATATCTTAATGAAAAACGTTTTATGGAAAATAAAAATCCCTCCGCGATTCCGCCGTTTTCTCTTGATAACAGAAAACAGCGCAACGCCTCACGCAGGAAAATAGATTCAACAACGCGGCATTTTGCCGCGCGAGGCGATCGGTTCGGAGGGATGAGACGGCAATCAAAAGGCGGCCGGGTCATGCGATGGACACAAGGCTGCGCCGAGGCTCACACGAGCGGACGTATGCATTAAAATTGCCGCTGCGCTAACGGTCTTTTAACGGCGCCCTTTGGCTTTCGCCTTTTTCGCGGCGCTCTTCTTGGCCGGCTTGGCTTTCGCTTTGGGTTTGGCCTTGGCCTTCGGCTTAGCTTTTGCCTTTGGTTTGGCTTTGGCGGCCACTTTCGCCTTTTTCGCGGCGGCTTTTTTAGCCGGGGCTTTCTTAGCAGCCGCTTTCGGCTTCTTCACCGCCGGCTTCTTGGCCGGGGCGTTGTTCACCGGGGCCATTGGCGCTGCGGGTTCCGCCGCCGGCATCATCATCGGTTCCGGTCCAGCCTCGTCCATTGCCGACATCGGCTCCGGTGAATCGAACGACATCTCTTCCATGTCGTCCGCTT
>CAYUVM010000712.1:0-2768 GCA_964447935.1 uncultured Cytophagia bacterium
TAAACGGGAGTTGCGCAAATACATCACGCGCGGTGAGTTGATCGGCAAAAAGGGTAAAGAGCTGGTGAGCATTCCGGTGCCACAAATCAGCTTGCCGCATTTTCGTTACTCATCGAAAAACAGTGGCGGCGTTGGGCAGGGCGAGGGCGACGTGGGCACGCCGATTGGCCGCGGCGATGATGGCGACGGCACGGGCCAGGCCGGCGAGTCGCCAGGCGATCATCTGCTCGAAGTCGATGTCTCGCTCGAAGAACTCGCGCAAATGTTGGGTGAAGAGTTGGAGTTGCCGAGCATTGCCGCAAAGGGCAAAAAGAACATTGTGAGCGATAAAGATCGTTACACCGGCATCAGCCGCAGCGGGCCGGAGTCATTGCGGCATTTCAAGCGCACCTATAAAGAAGCGTTGCGGCGGCATATCATCAGCCAAACGTATGATCCGGATAATCCCATCATTGTGCCGTTTCGCGAAGACCAGCGCTACCGCACGTGGAAAACGCAGCAATACCCGGAAGCGAATGCAGTGATCATTTATATGATGGATGTTTCCGGCTCGATGGGGGACGAGCAAAAGGAGATCGTCCGGATTGAATCTTTTTGGATCGACACGTGGCTCAAATATCAGTACAAAAATATTACGACGCGATACATTATTCACGACGCCGTCGCGCGTGAAGTTGATCAAGAGACGTTTTATCACACGCGGGAAAGCGGCGGCACGATCATTTCCTCCGCTTACAAGCTGGCGAATCTGATGATTGACGCCGACTACAACCCGGCGGAATGGAATATTTATTTATTTCATTTTTCCGACGGCGACAACTGGGGGGAGATTGATACCGACGAATGTATTTCGATCATTGAAGAGAAGCTGGTGCCGAAGGCGAATCTTTTTTGTTACGGCCAGGTCGAAAGCCCTTACGGCAGCGGCCAGTTTATCCGCGATCTGGAAGATTATTTTGAGAATGAAGATAAGCTTATTCTCTCCGAAATTGCGGACAAAGAAGCGATTTATCAATCGATTAAGGATTTTTTAGGTAAGGGGAAGTAGACGAGCGATAATTGAGTAGTGAGGATTGAAGGTAGAAGATCGATAATTGAAAAACAAAGGCGGAACTTTGCGATCATCAATTTATCATCTTCGATCTTCCGTCGTCCATCCTCAATCTTCTAATACCAATTCTCGATTGCGAATTTACTGAAACGAGCACAACACACCATGAGTCTGACTGCCGAACTTTCTGCTTTCCGTGACGAAATCAAAAGTTATGCCCGCGAATACGGTCTCGATTTTTATGAAACCGTTTTTGAGATGCTTGAATTTGACGAGCTGAATGAAGTTGCCAGTTATGGCGGTTTTCCGACGCGCTATCCGCATTGGCGGCATGGCATGGAATATGAAGAACTGTCGAAGAGTTATTCGTATGGACTTTCGAAAATCTATGAGATGGTGATCAATAACGATCCGTGTTATGCGTATTTGATGAAATGCAATAACATGGTCGATCAAAAATTGGTGATGGCGCATGTGTATGGCCACTGCGATTTTTTTAAAAACAATCTGTGGTTCTCGAAGACCAATCGCAAAATGATGGATGAGATGGCGAATCACGCCACGCGCATTCGCCGCTACGCGGAAAAATACGGCGAAGATAAAGTGGAAGATTTTGTCGATGTTTGTCTTTCCGTCGAAAACTTGATTGATCCGCATTCGCAATTTTTTGAGAAGCCGGAAGAACAATCCGAAGCCCAGCAACAGGAGACCGAAGATTCCATTGAAGCCGGCCTGCGCTTAAAAAGTGAAAAAGATTACATGGACGACTTTATCAATCCGCGCGCAGTGATTGAGCGGCAGCGCCAAGAGGAAGAAGAGAAGGCCAAAAACAAATTCCGCAAAATCCCGGAAAAACCGGAGCGCGATGTTCTGCAATTTCTCATTGACTACGCGCCGCTGCAAAAATGGCAGCAGGACATTTTATCGATTGTGCGGGAAGAGTCGTATTATTTTGCTCCGCAGGCGCAAACCAAAATTATGAACGAAGGGTGGGCGAGTTACTGGCACTCAAAAATCATGACGACGCGCGTACTCACCGACGCCGAGGTGATTGATTACGCCGATCATCATTCCGGCACCATGTTCACGCAACCAGGCCGTATCAACCCGTACAAGCTCGGCATCGAACTTTTGCGCGACATCGAAGAACGCTGGAACAAAGGCAAATTCGGCAAGGATTACGAAGAATGCGACGACTATGAAGTGAAGAAAACTTGGGATAAACAACTTGGCCTCGGACGGCAGAAGATTTTTGAAGTGCGGAAGATGTACAATGACGTGATGTTCATTGACGCGTTTCTGACGCCGGAGTTTTGCCGCGAGCATAAGATGTTTGTTTATGAATACAATGAGCGCAATAATTTTTACGAAATCAGCGAGCGCGAATTTAAAGCGATCAAGCAAAAACTGTTGTTCATGCTAACGAACTGGGGCCAGCCGTTTATTTATGTGGAAGAAAGCAATTACCGCAATCGCGGCGAGTTGTATTTGCGCCATCGCCACGAGGGCATCGACCTGAAACTGGATGAAGCGCGGGACACGTTAAAAAATCTTTCGGCCATTTGGGCGCGCCCGGTTCATCTGGAAACGATGGTGGATGAAACCAAAACGTTGCTGAGTTTGGACGGTGAGGATTTCAAAGAAACGGAAATCGACTAACCTTTTAATTGGAGTTGCTGCCATGAACCTCGGACAAAAATTTCTGGAAACGCTGCAC
>CAYUVM010000713.1:0-2764 GCA_964447935.1 uncultured Cytophagia bacterium
AAGTAGAAATTGTGCCCGGCACTACCGGCCAGTTGCTCGATATGCCGAATCTGCACGCCCCTTTTCGCGGCGCGCAGACAACGGGGTTCTCCGAAATGTTTGTGGAAATGGGCGCGATCGCTGCCAATTCCAAGCAATTGCTCCAGCGCCTCGATTCGACGCTCACGCTGGCGGCGGCGTTCCTGGATGAAACCAACTTCCGCCGCCCGCTCATTTCGACGCTGAATGATTTGCAAGCTTCGGCGGCGGCGCTGCGGCAGTTGGTGCAGAACAACCAGGCGGCGCTGCAGCAGACGATGAACAACGCCGAGGCGACTTCGACGCAACTGCGCCAGCTGGTCGAACGCCGCGCCCCGCAAGTTGACAGCACCTTCATTATCCTCGAACAAACCCTTCACAAAGTGGAGGCGTTCGCGACCACGCTGGACAATATTTCAACGCATTTGCAGAACCGGCAGGGTACTCTCGGCAAACTTCTTTATGATGATGAGACCCACCGCCGCTTGAATGCGACCATCGCCAAAGTAGATTCCACGGTGAGCGAGTTGCGCACCGGCTTGGGGAAATTCTTGCATGGCAGCAATTTTAACCTCATCAACCTGTTAAGTTTTTAGCCGCCAAATGGCCTCCCGCACTTGCGCCGGCTTCAAACGCAACTTTTCAGTGCATCAAATTTTTTGCGTCTATTGCGCCAAACTTGCGCTTGACATTTATCATACTTTGCGTTATCTTTATCCGTTACGCCTCATTTGGCGCGAACACGGAAAAGCATGCGCGTCTTCACGAAAGAAAATCATTTCTGCAACAACTGTATGCTGCCGGTACATTGGAGACGTTAAAATTGTAGACTTTTGGACCCAATGGTAAAAGAAACAAACATGGCTTTGTATCCAAGTGAAATTCAACTCACGCTCGTTCCCCGGGAGCGTTTTGATGTGATCAATGTCGCCGAGACGATTCGGGAAAAGTTTGGCGACCTGGCGGCGTCGTATCGGAAGACGTTATATTGTTCTTTGCACACCACGGCGGGCTATCTCGACCAAACCATTTGCTCGCGGTTGCGGAACAGTAAAATGCATCTCGAGCCTTTTTTCCGCGCGTTTCAAAAACTTTTTCCGCCCGATGCCGGGTATTATCACGATCAAATGCAACTGCGCACGGAATTGAGCGAAGCCCAGCGCCTGTGCGAGCCGCAAAACGCCGACTCGCATCTGACCTTTATTGGCGCGGGACTAAAAAATTGCGTCACTTATACGAATCGCCCGGGTATGCCGGTTTATTTCATCGAGTTGGATGGCACCTATCAGGATGTCCGGCGCCAGCGCAAAACCACGGTGCTGGCTTATAATGACGAAGAAGTTGCCCATACCGCCCGTCTAGCCATTCCTGTGTCGCATCATCCCATTGATTCCATCAATCTTAAAGATCCGCGCTACGGTTTTTTTGAACAGTTGCAAAGCTTGTTGGAAAAACATGACATTGCCAAAGGCCGCGTCGATATTGCCCTGCCACGCAAAGAAATGCATGCCGGCCTGACCGTCAATGAGTTTGAAAATCTCCTGATTCAAAAAGATCTTGCCGAAGTTTTGAAAGACCCGCTCCGTTATGTCGCGCGCAAAGGCCGGAGTTTTTTCAGCGAACCGTTGTTGATTCCCGAAAAAGTGAAATATTACGCCACCACCGACCTCGTGCATATTTTCAACGAGTTGATGGATGCATTGCAAGTGGGCCGCTCGGTGATTGAAAAAATCGTCTCGCGTGTGCTCTCGGTTCCCGCCTCGCGCTTTCTCGGCATGAAGCGCAACATCAGCCTGCTTGTTTCGAATGGTGAAGAAAACGGGAACGGCCGTCTCGTGCAGGGAACTTATCAAAGCCCGATTCTCGTGCAATGGCGCAAAGCCCCGGAGCGCACGCGCTATCTCGATGTTACGATCACGCGGTTTAAATAGCTTGTCGAATGCCCAAATACATTGCGTTCCTGCGCGCCATCAACGTGGGCGGCCATACGGTAAAAATGGACCGCCTCCGCGGTTTGTTTGAAGCGATGGGGCATTCGAACGTCGAGACGTTTATTGCCAGTGGGAATGTGATTTTTGACGCGACTTCCAAAACGCCGGCGGTACTCGAAAAGAAAATTGCCGTTCAGTTGCAGGCGTCGCTCGGCTACGAAGTCGCGACGTTTATTCGCACGCCGACCGAGTTAGCGGCGATTATACGATATAAACCCTTCAGTGACGCCGAGCTGAATGCTGCAGGCCATACGTTGTATATCGGTTTTCTCCCCGAACCGCCCAGCGCCGCCGCAAGAAATAAATTGCTGGCCAGCGCGACTAAATCCTACGACTTTCATATTTACGGGCGCGAAGTGTATTGGCTCTGCCGGAAGCGGTTCAGCGAATCCGAATTTTCCGGCAAACAACTCGAAAAGACGCTCGGCTTGCCAGCGACATTACGCAATTCCACGACGGTTAAAAAAATTGCGGCAAAGTATGCGTGAGTTGGTTGGTTTGTCGGTTAACCAGCTAATGCGTAACTGACTGACGAACGGCCTAACGGTTTAAACCAGTGAACGGGCTGATTGACGACCGTCCCCAATGTCGCATGCGCCGAAGCGCGGATGACAGCACTATTCACCATCTCTTTCACTGCGCCAGATTTCCCCAACAACATTTTTCTTGCACAATTGTTTTTTTGCGCCCTCCTGATTTTCTAAGACACTGTAAAAAAATAAACTTTACAATTGCTTAAGTTTTATGTATATTGT
>CAYUVM010000714.1:0-2763 GCA_964447935.1 uncultured Cytophagia bacterium
GAGTCGAACACGGGTACGGCGGCAGAAGAGAACGGCACCCTTTTGCGGACCACCAATGGCGGCGTGAATTGGACGAGCCAGTCGAGCGGCACGACGAATACTTTCGTTCATGTTCATTTCAGCGATGCGAGCACCGGCAATGCCGTCGGCCTGAACGGCACGATCGCCCGCACCAACGACGGCGGCGCGAGCTGGAGCAATCAAATCAGTGGGACGACGGTAGAGTTGGCCGGCGTTTATCTGGCCAATCGCAACGTTGGCGCAATTGTCGGATTTGGCGGTATTATTTTGCGTACGACGAACGGCGGCGCCACCTGGACGCGCCAGAACAGCGGTGTGACGACGGATTTGCGCAGCGTGCATTTCGTCAATGCTGACACGGGTTTCGTCGTCGGTTACAACGGTACGATTTTACGCACCAATAACGGCGGCACGAATTGGGCGCGTCAAACGAGCGGCACGGCAAACAATCTTTTTAGTGTGCATTTCGTTGACGCCAACATTGGCACCGCGGTGGGCACGGGCGTCATTCTGCGCACGACGAACGGCGGCTCGATCTGGCGCAGTCAAATTAGTGGCGTTACGTCTGATCTTTACAGCGTTCACTTTTTTGACCACAACAATGGCGCCGCCGTTGGCCAGCTCGGAAGAATTTTGCGTACAACAAATGGCGGAGGCACAACCAAGGTCGAGGAAAAAGGTTCGGTGCCGCCGGAAAAATTTGGGTTAGAACAAAATTATCCAAACCCGTTTAATCCCACGACGAAAATTCGCTATTATTTGCCGAGAGCGCAATTCGTTACCATAAAAGTTGTTGACGTTTTGGGCCATGAAGTCGCTACCTTGGTCAATGCACCGCAAACCGGCGGCAGCCACGAAACCATCTTCGAAGCATCATTGCTGGCAGTTGGCGGCATTTACTTTGTTCGGATGACGGCTGCTCATTTCAACCAGACGCGAAAAATGTTGTTGGTGCGGTGAAAGCAAAATGCAAAAATGTAAAAGGCGCTCTTTACTTTTCAGCAAAAGTTTTGCCTGATTTTTAGGAGAGAGGTAACACATGGATGAACAAAAGTTTCTCGAAACATGGGACATTCATCATCGCATCAACCTTTATCTTTTAGATGCCATTGAACCGGCACATTTGCAAGACGTGGCTGCTTCCAAAGGCCGTAGTGTCGGCGAGCAGTTTGCACATTTGCACAATGTCCGTTTGATGTGGTTGAAAAGCGCGGCCCCCGAGTTGTTGGGCAAGCTGCAAAGTTTCGAGAAAACGGAGGCGGGCAATAAAAAGATGTTGCGACAAGCGCTGCACGACTCCAGCGCAGCAATCAGGAATTTGCTCGAAAAAAGCCTGGCGGGCGATGGCAAAATCAAAGGCTTTAAACCGCATGTCGCCGCTTTTCTCGGTTATCTGATTGCGCACGAGTCCCATCACCGCGGCCAAATCATTCTCGCGTTGAAACAATCGCAGCATCTGCCGGATAAAAAAATTCTGTATGGCCTTTGGGAATGGGGCGTACGGTGATTGGCAAGCTTTAACGAAAAGAATAGCAAAATGAAATTGCCTGACTTTGCAAGTTTGTTTTTCATACCATTAATAGCTGTCCACGCCGTGGTCTGTAAAAAGAACACCGTGACGGCGCTGAATATTACAGAGGCAGAATCCACGATATTGCGTTTTACCAGCAATGGCGCAACGCTGGAAGGCACGCTGGAGATTCCGGCTGCGACTTCACTAGCGCCATTGCTCATCTTCGTGCATGGCTCGGGGCAGAGAACGCGCAGCGATTATCAAAGTTATGTAAATCGATTTAAACCGAAAGGCTTTGCCATTTTTCGCTATGACAAACGTGGCGTTGGCGCTTCCACTGGCGTCTATTCGGGGGTCGGAGTTGCCAACGGCAAAACCATTTTGCCGCAACTTGGCGAAGACACACACGCCGCGATTCAAATGCTCAAGCATCATCCGCGACTTGATTCGACGCGTATTGTTTTGATCGGCGCCAGCCAGGCCGGCTGGATTATTCCCGTCGCGGCGACGCTTTCGTGCAATGTTTATGCAGTCATGATCGCCGGCCCCACCGTAGCGGTCGGCGAAGAAATCTATTACAGCGACCTGGCGGAGAACACGACATTGAGCGATGAAGAAGTGGCACGGCGTTACGCTTTGTTCGCCGGCGAAAAAGGTTTTGATCCGGCGCCGTATATTCAAAAGATGAGCAAACCCGGACTCTGGATGCTAGGCGGAAAAGACCGCAGCATCCCGGCGCAACATTGCCGCACAATTTTGCAAAATTTTATTCAAGCGCAAAATAAGCCTTTCACGTTGCAATGGTTTCCGGATGCCGATCATGGCATGATCAACCGCAATACGGGACAGTCGGAAGATGTTTTGAGCGTTATCGAAGCGTGGTTCAAACACAATCAGATTATTTCATGAGTCGAGTTATCGATCTCGAGGTTGGGTTCGGCCGTTAAAATAAATCCAAAAGGAATGCGATGATGAAGCTGATTCTTAAAATTGCATTGGGGCTTGTCTTTTTGCACTGGGGCTGTTCGCATCCGACTGCGGCTAATATTAAACCCACGCCGCAACCAAAGGCACTGCCCATAGAAGATTTCACCGGCGTGATTGCGTTTGTACACGTGAATGTCGTGACGATGAACGACGATCGCACGCTGCCGGATCATAGTGTGATTGTCCGCGATGGAAAAATCGGGATGACCGGGCCGTCAGCACAAATTGCCATTCAGGATGGC
>CAYUVM010000715.1:0-2762 GCA_964447935.1 uncultured Cytophagia bacterium
CGGGTTGGCTTCTTCGTTCCACTCACCTTGTGACCATAAGCAGCTCACAACCAGATCGGGATTAGCGCTTGCCGGCTCCACCAGGTTATGCAAATGCTCGGCAGCATATGCCAGCAAAGGCGCATGCTCCGATTCCAATGTCAGTTTCACGCCGTGCATGCGCACGCCCAGCCGGTTGCCAGCCGGCGGTCGCCAATTGTCAGTTACCTGTCGATTTTCAGTCATATATAAATTTTTTAGCCGTTGGGCTGCTTATTCTTTTTCAAAAAGGTATCCCGCGCCGCGGACGGTTTTAATATAGCGGGGATTTTCCGGGGCCGGTTCGATGTGTTTGCGCAAACGCAAAATGTGATTATCCACCGTGCGCGTGGTTGGAAAATCCTCATATCCCCAGATTTTATCCAACAGGCGATCGCGCGTCAGCAATTCGCCCGGATGCTGAACAAAGTATTCCAGCAAGCGAAACTCTCGATTCGACAACTCTTGCAGCGCGCCCGCTTTAAAAACTTCGTGGCGCTTAAAATCAATCACGACATTGCCGAATTGACATTTATCGGTTTTGTCGCTGCCATTGTTTTCAGCCGCCTCGGCGTTTTTTTCACGCCGCAAGTGCGCCCGCACCCGCGCCATGAGTTCACGCAAACTGAATGGTTTAGTGACATAATCATCGGCGCCAAGCTCGAGGCCAAGCACCCGATCATCTTCTTCGGCTTTTGAGGTGAGCATGAGCACTGGCGTGGCCAGGCCGTCATCGCGCAAACGCTTGCAAATTTCGAGGCCGCTCATGCCGGGCAGCATTAAATCCAAAATCAGCAAATCCGGCCGCTGTTCTCTTGCCAGGCGCAATCCGTCCGGGCCGGTGCGGGCCAGGTGAATTTCATAACCTTCCTCGCGCAGCGCGCTTTCCAGACCCAGCGCAATCGCGGCATCGTCTTCCACAACCAGAATTTTTTTCATACTTTTAATTCCGGACAAATTTTAAAATTACGCGGTTGCACCGATTTCTACCGTGTTCTTGTCAGCAATCTTTTGCGGCACGGCTTCCGGGGTTACTAGCGTTACCGGTTCGGCAGCGGGAAGCGGTAAGGTGAAACGGAACGTCGAGCCTTTGTCGATTTCACTACGGGCGGCAATTTCGCCGCCGTGGGCCTGCACAATATGGCGCGTCAATGTCAGTCCTAGTCCCATACCGCCTTGTTTTCGCGTATCTAAGCGCTGATCCACCCGATAAAAATCATCAAAAATTTTCGGCAGCGCTGCGGCTGCGATACCAATGCCGCGATCCGTCACTTCGACGACAAGATGTGATAACTCTACAAAAGCGCGAACTTTTATTTCCTTGATTTCATCACTGTATTTAACCGCGTTGCTCAACAAATTAAGCATCACCTGTAAAATCGCGTCGGCGTCGAGACGCAACTCCGGCAGCGTGTCGGGGATATCCGCATCCAGCCGGAACTTTTCGGCCTCGGCGTACGGCCGGAAAGCGTCAATCGCAAACTGCAAAACCGCCGCGGGGTCTTCGTACTCAAAATGAAATTGCTTCGAACCGCGCTCGATACTGGCAAAACTCAGCACATTTTCAATCAACCGGCTGAGCCGATCACACTCGCGGCGAATAATGCCCAGATGTTGTTGCGTACGAATCCGGTTGTCATCGGACGCCGGCACGGTCTTGTTCTCGACTTGCATTTCCATTAACTCCGCCATCATTTTGATCGAAGTCAACGGCGTACGCAATTCATGTGAGACGTTCGAGACAAAAGTTGATTTCAGGCGCGAGAGTTTGGCCTCGTGCTGGGCGCGCCGGATAAAAAAATACGCGCCGGACAAAATACTCAAGAGCAACAAGGAGATCAACCCGTAACTCAGTGCCGTGCGAAAGTTCCAGCGCGGCGGCGCCGATTTGTCGTTTACATATACGGCGACCTGCCAAAAATTGAACGGCGGCGACAGCGTTTGCATCGCAATCGGCAGGGCTGTGAGATTTTTCGCGCCAATGACAAAATCGCCGCGTTGATTCAAAACCGCCAGACTCATGGTCTCGCTCAATTTTAAATTCGACAATATCTCCGGAAACAAACGCTGGCGCAATTGCCGCAAATCAATTTGCAAGCCGATCACGCCGGTGATATAAATATCGCGTGGATCCGGCAAGAAGCGATACGCCAGCAGATACGGCTCGGCGTCGGTTTCATCCGAAAGATAACGAAAGCGCGGGCGATAATGCTTACGCTCGATCATCGTCTCGGTTAAAACTTTATCGAGTAACTGCAAAAAATATTTTTGGCTGAGACGTTTTTTATTTTGTTCGGCCAAAGCCTGAAACTGCACCCGGTAAATCTCGGCGTCGGCCAGTTGCGGCGAGGCCAGGAGCCGGGGCACCAAACCCTGAATTAAACCGAGAAAATAAGAATATTGCACAGCGTTAATCACGTCGCTGCGCTCGCGCAAATCTTCATTCAAGCGCAGCAAAGTCGCAATCGCCTGCTGATCGCGCTCGAGACTTTCCTGGCAGACGGCGATTTGATATTGTGCGACGAAACGCAGGTACGTTTTTTTTAAGTCGCGAATTTCGGGATAGGCGGCCAACAGCTTTTCAAACGTTTTGAGCGCCGCTTCCCATTCACCCATTTTTTGCTGCACCCGCCCGATGTAACTCTCTGTCATGGCACGAAGCTGCGGCGTCGTGACCCGATTTAAAATCTCGCGATAACTCGCCAAGGCGCCCTCCAATTCATAGGCGCGATACTCCAAATCCT
>CAYUVM010000716.1:0-2749 GCA_964447935.1 uncultured Cytophagia bacterium
CGGAGCAGGGCGATTATTTTCAAATCGTCAAAGGCGGCGGCCACGGCAATTATCGCGTCATCACGCTCGCCCCCAACAGCGCGCAGGAAATGTGCGACCTCACTTTGCTCGCGTTTGAATTGGCGGACAAGTATCGCAATCCCGCCATAGTTCTGGCCGACGGTTTCATCGGGCAAATGATGGAACCGGTGAATTTTCCCGACCCGCTTTCCACGCTGCCGGAAAAATCGTGGGCCGTACAAGCCACTCCGGAGTCGCGCGATAATCTGATTACGTCGATTGAGCTGGTGCCGGAAGAATTGGAGGCGCACGTTCGGCATTTGCAGATGAAATATGAAACCATCGTGAACCGCGAAGCGCGCCATGAAGGCTATCGCCTGGATGATGCGCAAATCGTGACAATCGGGTATGGCATTGTTTCGCGGCTCTTGCGGACTGCGGTCGATCTGGCACGCGCTCAAGGCATTCCCGCTGGTTTGTTCCGACCGATCACGCTGTGGCCGTTTCCAAGCCGCAAGATCAGCGAATTAGCCGATTCGACCTATGGCTTTCTTGTTTGCGAACTGAGCACTGGACAAATGGTGGAAGATGTTCGATTGGCCGTGCACGATTGGGTGCCGGTGGAATTTTATGGCCGCACGGGCGGTGTTGTCCCCACGGCGGAAGAACTGTTCCAACAGATCGTGCACGTTTGGAAAGAGATTGATGGATTTGAGGCTTGAAGCTTATTGTTGGTTGCTTGTTGCAAGTTGCTCGCATCTGCCCTATAAGAGCAATGAGCAGCAAGCAGTTACCAGCAACCAGAAAGGAGACAGCCATGTTAACGCTTGAAAAGGAATTACTTCCCGACTATGAATGGGATTTGGATTTTTGTTGCGCCCGTTGCGGCTCGACGCATTATTTAATTTTTGATGAAGAGCTTGAAGAGACTTACTGCGGGCCGTGCTTGGATTTTCTCCGGCATCATGCGAAACGGCAAGGTGGCGTGCTGACGCTTGACGAAGAGGATGACTTTGTGTTGTAAATTTGTGTTGAGTAAAGCTCAAAGATCGCGAATGGAAGATGGAGAATCGAAGGTTGAGAATAGAAGTTCAATTTCCTATTCTCACTCAAAATCCGAGGAGTAAATCATGGAAGCAACAGTTCTGCAACGTCCGGAATCACTCTATGAAATTTTTGACCGCAAGCCCGGTGCCGACAAAACTTCCACGCATTATTGTCCCGGCTGCGGCCACGGGGTGATTCACAAATTGGTTGCGGAAGCGCTGGATGATTTCGGCATTCGGGATCGCACCGTTTTTGTTTCGCCGGTCGGCTGCGCTGTGTTTGCTTATTATTACATGAACTGCGGCAATATTCAAGCGGCGCATGGTCGCGCCCCGGCGGTCGCCACCGGCGTCCGGCGTATGTTGCCGCACAGCATTGTCATCAGCTATCAAGGTGACGGCGATCTCGCCGCCATCGGCGGCAATGAAATTTTGCACGCAGCCAATCGCGGCGAAAATATGACTGTGATTTTTGTGAACAACGCCATCTACGGCATGACTGGCGGCCAAATGGCGCCGACGACTTTACTCGGCATGAAAACGACGACGACGCCGTTTGGCCGCAATGTCGCTAACGAAGGCTATCCCATTCGCGTTTGCGAATTACTGGCCACGTTGGAAGCGCCGGCTTACATCGAACGTGTTGCCATTACCGAAGCCAAAAATGTTATGGCGGCACGCAAAGCCATTCGCAAAGCCATTCAATATCAAATGGAAGGTCGCGGCTTTTCGCTCGTCGAGCTGCTTTCGACCTGCCCGACCGGCTGGAATCTTTCTCCCACCACTGCGAAAAAGTGGCTAATCGAAAATATGCTGCCGGTGTTTCCCCTCGGCGTATTCCGCGATAAAAAGGATACGGGCGTAAAAATAGCGCCGTCCAATGGCGTCGCTCACGAGGCGCAAACTCTGCGCCGCCTGCTCGATATTCCCGATGGGAAAAATATCGAACAACAGAAAAAGAATCGCTTCGCGCCGTCATTAAGTCCGCGCCTGAAAATCGCCGGCTTCGGCGGGCAGGGCATTCTCTTTATGGGCGTGGCGTTGGCCGAAGCCGGGATGCGAGCCGGACGGCAAGTAAGCTGGTTGCCAAGTTATGGTCCGGAAATGCGCGGCGGCACGGCCAATTGCCACGTTACGATTTCTGACCGGCCCATCGGCTCGCCGTTGGTTTCTGAGACGGATGTGTTGATCGCCATGAACCGCCCCTCCTTGGAAAAATTCCAAATCGACGTGTGTCCCAATGGTTTGATTCTCTACGATAGCGCGCTCATCTCCGGCCTGATCCCGCAAGGCGGGAAGGAGGTGCAAGTGATTGCGATTCCGGCGACGAGTATCGCCGATCAGCTTGGCAACACCAAAGTTGCCAACGTCGTGATGCTTGGTGCGTATCTTGCTTTTTCCAATTTATTGCCCGATCAGGTTTTGCTCGACGCGATTAATGAAAAAGCGCACTCCCGGCCCGGCTTGGCAGAGTTCAACACCAAAGCTTTTTTTGCAGGAAAAGAATTTGTTCGTAGTAATGCAGCTTGCAGTCACGCCTTCAGGCGTAACAACATTGACGTGCAACAAACCCTTCAATAAATAATAAATTTTTCGTTGAATTTTTACCTTTACGCCTAAAGGCATCACGACAAATAATAGGAGCCCTCATGCCATTTTCTCCCGAGCCTTTCAAACCGGTGGTCACGGCATGTCCGTTTCTG
>CAYUVM010000717.1:0-2745 GCA_964447935.1 uncultured Cytophagia bacterium
TCTGGCCGGCCACGCTGGCTTACGTGATCGTCAAGCACCGCTTCATGAACATCGAAGTTATCATCAAGCGCGGCGTGTCGTATGCCATCGTTTCGGGCATTGTCATCGCCGTTTATTTTCTCGTCGTGCTCGGCGCCGGCCAACTGTTGCTGCGCCTGACCGGCTTGCAAAACCAATTTCTGATCATCACCGTGACGCTGTTGATTGCGGCGCTGTTTAATCCGCTGAAAAACCGCGTGCAAAATTTTTTGGATCGCCGTTTTTATGCCACCCGCTTTTTGCGGCGCGAAGCCGTGCGGCAATTCGGCCATCAACTGGTGAACGTCGTCGCTTTCGAGACGTTGGTCGATTTGCTCAAAAATTTTCTCGTGGAAAAATTGCAAATCCGCCCGGTGGCGATCTTCCTGCATGAGGAAAATACGCCGCATTGGCGGGTGCGCGTGAGCTCGGAGGCGGCGCTGCTCGACGTGCCGGAATTTAGGCCAACGGACAAGATCATCAAGTTGTTGCAAGAACGCCAGCAACTCGTCGATCTTTCTTCGCTGGAAGAACAGATGGGGGAAATTCCGGTTGAGGAAAAAAAACGTTTGGAGAAATTACAGGCCGAATTGGTGCTGCCCATTTTGTCGAAAAAGAGTTTGACCGGCCTGCTGACGCTGGGCAGCAAAGCCGGCAATGAGTCGTATTACAAAGAAGATTTGGAGTTGCTCGCGACGCTGGGCGACCAAATCAATATTTCCTTTGAAAACGCGCTGCTGACGGAAAAACTGCGCGAGCAGGATCGTTTGAAAAAAGAGCTTGAAATCGCGCGGCGCATTCAACTCAGCTCGCTGCCGCAAGCTGACCCGCAGATTCCCGGCCTCGAGATCACCGGCATTTCCATTCCGGCGCTGGAGGTTGGCGGCGATTATTATGATTATTTGAATTTCACGGATGGCCGGTTCGGTGTGGTGATCGGCGACGTTTCCGGCAAAGGCACGTCCGCGGCGCTCTACATGTCGCAGCTCAAAGGCATGTTGCAGGCCGGTGCCCGCCATCATCGCTCGCTGAGAGATCTGGTGATCGAAGTGAACGCCATTACCTACCAATCTTTCACCGCGCAATCATTTATTACCCTCATGTGCAGCGCCTTCGATGTGGCGGCGCGTAAACTGAGCCTGGTGCGCGCCGGCCATCTGCCGCTGATTCATTACTCGGCTCATGAAAAAATTTGCCGCCAACACCTTCCCAAAGGTCTCGGCCTCGGTTTGGAAAACGGCCACATTTTTAAAAATGAGTTGGAAGAAATGCATTTAACCTTCGGCCCCGGTGACGTGTTCGTCTTTTACACCGACGGCCTCAGCGAAGCCCAAGACGCGCAGGGTAAAGAATTGGAAACCGCGTGGGTGGAAACCATTATCCAGGAGAACGGCTATACCTCAGCCGTTGATCTGCGCAAGAAAATCACCACGCAGTTGCACCAGTTGACCACCGCCGACACGCCCCGAGATGATATGACACTGATTGTGGTGAAAGTGAGAAAGTGAGCGTCGAATAGATGGAAAATTAGATGAGAGCCAATAATTCAGCACGTTACACGTATCACATTAAACGTAAAACGCGTAACGTGCTGAAACCTGCAAATATCCTACAACGAAAACCACCGATTCAGTTTAATCAAAAACACATTTTCTGGAAAAACGTTGAACAAATCGCGGACGTTGTTGCGGAAGGAAAATTCTCCGTTCGGCTCAAATCCGGTGCGGCCCTGCGACCAGACGAGAAAAACCGTCGAGCCGGGAAAATACTCCCACCGCATAACAAAATTCGAGCGGAATTGCTGAAAGTTGAAATCCGGTTGGTCGAAGGCATAATCCGCCGCGCCATCCAAATTCTCATCCACATTGTACACGCCGGTTGACTCATCCAATTTAATTTCATTGGCATACGTTTGGAAACGATCTTTGTAGCCCTCGGCGCGCGGCGACGTGATCCGTTTGAATTGCGCATATTTGCCGGCGGAGACAAACGGCTGCCCATAATATTGCAGCGAGAGATTCGGCGTCACGCTGTAATCGAAGCGCAGTGTGATGCCCAGCGTCTTTTGATCCAAGCGTCCGAAAATGTAACGCTCACCGCCGTTCGTCGCCAGCGTATTGACATATTGCAAATCATCTTTGTTGATATTATAAAAAGGATTGAAACGAATGGCCAGCGCCTTGAACGGACGGAAAGAGGAGCTGAGGCCGATTTCATGATAGCGCGAATCGCCGTCATCCTTCCAATTATTATAACCAAACACGCCGACTTGCACGGCCTTGCGCTGATCCGTGCCGAGATCGAACCATTGACTCCACAACCCGGGGGTGCGCAAAGCCGGACCGCCGCGCAGCGCCGTCGTTGCCAAATTCTCGCCTTCACGTCCAACCCCGCCCCAAATGTACCAGTAATTTTTGAGCTGGCCGCCGCCGTTGATGTTGCCGCCTTTGAACACCGTCTCCCGGCCGAAATTCCAGCCCTGCCATTGATTCAAATTCACGTTCAACCGGTTGAAAATCGCGAACGGTTTCGTAATGCGATAACCGGCCCACGCGCTTTGCATCACGCGATCGGCCTGCCGCACGAAGCCGAGATCATTCAATTCCAATCCTGGCGAGCGCCACGTCATGCTCAGGTTCACCCGCAGCGGATGATTGCCGCCGCGGCCGAGACTGAGATTGCCGCCGTGTCCGGTGAGCGAGGTGCGATGCGGATCATATTCCAAAT
>CAYUVM010000718.1:0-2737 GCA_964447935.1 uncultured Cytophagia bacterium
TATTTCACCGTGTGAACACAAAAACTTTGACCACGGATGATATTGGCTTTCACCGGCCACAAAACACATTAGAATAAAATCCTTGGCAAGCAGTTCAAGTCCTTTTCGGTGCGATAGCAATATAAAGATAGTAACATGGGCAAGCGGCTTCGAAAACGAGAGCTTCTGAAGGAAATCGATCTTGAGCGTACCGCCTTGGACGAGGCCCTCGCTCTGCTGACGGCGCGCCAGATGACGCAGGCTGGCGTTACTCGCGGCGGCTGGTCGGTCAAAGACATTCTCGCGCACGTTGTGGAGTGGCAGCAGATGAACCTCAATTGGTATGAAGCCGGACTGCGAGGCGAGAAACCGGTGATCCCGGCGCCCGGATTTACCCTGCGAGAGCTTCCTCGTTTGAACGAAATGATTTACCGGAAACACCATCGTCGGCCACTTCAAGCCGTTTTGCACGACTATAGGTTAAACCACGAACGTATCGTTGCCCTCATTGCGATTCTACCGGACGATGACTTGGTGAGGATCGGGAGGTTCTCGTGGACTGGTCCCTCTTGGACGTTGAGCGATTATCTCCGTGCGAGCACGGCAGCCCACTACCTGTGGGCGCGTACACGAATTCGCCGATGGTGGCGGACGCAGGCAAAGGATAAAAGGTTGCGTGCCAAATGACATGACAGCGCTGCTCAACTTAGCATGATCCGCGTTTAATAAATAGAAATGAGCACAATGCGTTTATGCTGGAGATATACGAATGAATCAAGTTCCTACAACAACAAAAGTTGAATCATCCAACGGCAAATTAGCGGGCTTCGTACGCAACGTTTATCGTTCCGTTTTTCGTTACGGCAAGATGCCGCAAGATGCCGAAGGCCAATCGTATGCGGTGTTCAACAGTTTATTCCTGCATATTCATCCGGTGAAGGTGCAAAAACGCACGCTCAAATTTACCACCACGCTGGGGCTTGGCATCATCGCGACGTGCCTCTTTGCAATCCTCACCTTTACCGGCATTTGGTTGATGTTTTATTATTTTCCCTCGGCGACGGAAGCCTACAACCGTATGTTGGATTTGCGTTCTTCGGTAGATTTCGGCTTCGTGCTGCGCAACGTGCACAAATGGGCCGCCGAGGCGATGGTGCTGTTTGTGGTGTTGCACATGGCGCGCGTTTTTTTTACCGGCGCTTACAAGCCGCCGCGCGAATTTAATTGGGTGATTGGCGTCGTGCTGCTGTTGATGACGCTGCTGCTCTCTTTCACCGGCTACTTGCTGCCGTGGGATCAACTGGCCTTTTGGGCCATCACTGTTGGCACCTCGATCGCTGGATACGCGCCGGTGCTCGGCGAGCCGATTCGCCAGTTTCTGTTAGGCGGCGACACTGTCGGCCAGGAAGCCCTCGTGCGTTTTTACGTTTTGCACGTCGTGATTTTGCCGGGTTTGATGTCGATTTTTATTTCGATTCATTTTTGGCGCATTCGCAAAGATGGCGGTTTGGCGCATCCGCGAGAGAATGAAAACGCATAGAGCAAAGCGCATGGCGCCACGCGTTTAACGCCATGCACCGTGCGCTCTGCGCTTTGCCCAAAAGGAGTCTCCCATGCGAGAAGTAGATACTAAACACGTTTTGCCGAAAGACCCCAACAAGACCTACGGCTTGATGGAGTTGGTAAAAGGCACGAAGCCAACGGTCGGCGCGCCACCGGAAGATTCGGTGTTCACCTGGCCGCACTTGTTGATTCGGGAATTGGTGGCGGTGGTGGTGGTCGCCGCGTTGCTGTTACTCTCCGCATTTTTATTTGACGCGCCGCTGGAAGAAGTCGCCAATCCCAATCATCCGCCGAACCCGGCGAAGGCGCCGTGGTATTTTCTCGGCCTGCAAGAGATGGTGAGTTATTCTGCATTCGTCGGCGGCGTGGTGATTCCCACGCTGATCGTTGTCGCGCTCATTTTAGTGCCGTATCTCGACCGCAAAAAAGCCGGCATCGGCATTTGGTTTGCCAAAGAACGGGCGCTGGCCAATACGCTGTTTATGACGTTTCTTGTCGTCATGTTCGTGCTTATCATTCTCGGCACGTTTTTTCGCGGCCCCAATTGGAGTTTTGTCGTGCCGTGGGAAGCGGGTGGTGGACATTAAATCATTATCGTTATGCGTGATCTTGCCATCCGTACGGAAAATTTAACGTGTGAGTTTGGCGCGCTCCGCGCCGTCAATCAGCTCACGCTCGAAATTCCGACGGGAATCGTTTTTGGTTTTTTAGGCCCCAACGGCGCCGGCAAAACCACGACAATCCGCTTGTTGTTAGGCTTGCTCGAGCCGCAAGCCGGTCGCGCTGAAGTTTTGGGTTGCGATACGCGCACGCAAGCGGACACGATTCGCCGCAGCACCGGCGCGCTGCTCGAACATGCGGGACTTTACGAACGCTTGAGCGCCGAAGACAATCTCGATTTTTTCGGACGATTGTGGCATTGGTCTGCCGCCGAGCGACGCGCCCGTATCAACGATTTGCTTGCCTCAGTCGGTTTGTGGGAACGCCGCCGCGAGCTGGTTGGAACTTGGAGCCGCGGCATGAAACAAAAGCTCGCGGTCGCGCGCGCATTGTTCCATCGTCCGGCGTTGGTTTTCTTGGATGAACCGACTGACGGCTTGGATCCGCAATCTGCCGTGGCGTTGCGTGAAGATTTGTCGGCGCTGACGGCGCTCGAAGCGGCACTGGCCGCCGGCGATGCGGGCGCGTTGGATGC
>CAYUVM010000719.1:0-2732 GCA_964447935.1 uncultured Cytophagia bacterium
AAGGCGATGATGGTGGAGATATCGTCTTCAGTCACGTCGTTGCCTTGCACCGGTAAATCGAACGGCGTTCCCCACGTGAGATCGTTACCGACGCTGCGGTTTATTTTTACTTTGCCGCCCTCCGTCCACGTTACCCACAATCGCCCGGAAGAATCTTTCGCGAGCACCAGCGTTTCCGAGAGGGAACGATTGACCAGCACCGGAAAACCCGGATCGAGGCTGTAGCTCTTCGAAGTTGAGCGATAACTGAAGCGATAAAGCCGACCGGAATTCGCCTCCGCCGCCGGAATCGGTGTATGCGTAAAAATATGTGACACGAGATAAAGCTGTTTACCGTCCCACAGCGCATCGGCTTTGGAATTCGATCGTTCGTCGATTCCCGTGCCCGTGCTCGACCAGCTTTGCGTTGCCACTTCGAAGCGCTGAATGGCGTTGGTCTTTCGGATCGGATCCCACAAGCAGCCCCACCAAATGCCGTCATTCCACCACAGTTTGCTTTGTGGTTTCTCGCCGGTCGGCGTGTTGTTCACCGAGGTGCCAAAATAGAAATCACGATATCCGGCTGTCACGGGAATGGATTGCGCCATCACCGTTTGCCAGTTTGCCTCCAAAATAAAACATAGCCCCGTACCCAACAATAGCCAGATGCGCACAAGGACAACCTGGATGGTCGCCCTTGTGCTCCCGTTTTTCATTATTTTTTGTTGCATCCAGAACATAAATGGATTCAAGGTCTTCCAATGACAACTTTTACGGCTACGAACTCTTTGGCTTCAACGTCATCAACTGCCGGCCCGGGTTTGCCTACGTGACTTATTTCAATAACGTCACTCACGGCGTTTGCGTAAACGCGAAACGCATTACGTTTTATTCTTATTTCAACAGCGTCATCCGCCGCGTTTGCATAAAGAGAACCCGGCGGTCTTCGGTTTCGATGCTGATTTGATACAAATAAGCGCCAGCAGCAACAGCCCGATTAAAATTATCCCGGCCATCCCAATGCTCCGCATGGCGCCCAGCAGCCATTTCACCAGCGACCAAAACGCGGACCAATTGGCCCGTTACGTCGTATATCTTCAACCTTACATTGGCGGTCTGCGGCAATGAAAAATTAATGACTGTGCCCGGATTTCCCGCAAAGCGGGATGCCGCGGGGCTCCAAAAAGGATTCGGATAGTTCGCTTCAAGCGCAAATTCCGCCGGGGGCAAATTCTCTTTGGCGGTCGCCGCGGGGCTTTTGCTCATCGCCGGCGGTGGGCTCCCAGCATTGGCGGCAGACCTGTGTTGCGATGGCGCACCGCTCCCTTGCGGTCGAATTTCAAGGCCGATGACAGCCCAATCGACGCTGCCGCTGAACGCGCCATCGAGCGTCGCCGCTCCAGCCGTTGCCATCATTTTGTCTTCCACGGCCGCCGCCGCTTTGCTCTTTTTGATATCCGCGCGTTCAGCGTATCCCGCGCCCGGCGTATGCGAGCGATCGCGCATCGCTGCGGCGCCATAAACCATCGCGCCGTTCAAACTTGTGTTCAAATTCAATGAATAGGTTTTGCCGTCGGTGCCGCCGGCGCACGCGCCATTCACGCCCATAGTATTACTCGACACCATATTGCCGATTGGCGCTGTCGCATCGACATTTGCATAACGCGACACCGCAATGACCGCATTGCTCGGTTTCGACACGAACGTCGCGGTTACCATGTCACTGCTACCCGGCGTGCCTTGCGCCATCCAAACTTCGATGGCGGTTTTATTTTTGCCGGAACATTGCACTTTCACCGGCGTCCAATTCAAGCCGAGGCCGGAAACCGCCGAAACAGCGACTTTGCTATCCATTGCGATCGCCGCCAGATAAAGCTCGCCGTTCACTGCGGCGAGGCTCGCCGACGTTTTCACCGTGATGGAACCGCTCGAACTGCCGGTGACCGTTTGCTGATGTGCAACCTGCCAGCTTAAATCGATAATCGTAAAATTTGCCGTGACATTTTTATTGGCATCCATCGTGATCGATGCCGGATTCGTCGAGCCGCTCAAATCGCCGCTCCAACCGGTAAATTGATAGCCGGCGTCCGGCGTCGCGGTCAGCGTGACCGGTGTGCCAGAATCATAAACACCGTTTGAGGGATTCAAGACGATGCTACCCGAACCAACAGTGTTGATCGACAATGTGTACCGTGGCGGCAACTGAGTGAACGTCGCAACGGCGGTTTTATTCGCATCCATCGAAATCGTCGCGGGATTCGTCGTGCCGCTCAAATCGCCGCTCCAGCCAGCGAATTGACAGCCGGCAGCGGGCGTCGCGGTCAACGTCGCCATGGCCCCAGGGCTGTATGAACCACCCGTCGGCGTAACACTGCCTGCGCCCACAACATTCGTTGCCAAAGTGTATAGCGTGCCGCTGCCTGATTGTGGACGAATCTCGAGTCCAATGACGGCCCAATCGACGCTGCCGCTGAACGTGCCATCGATGCTGATGGCGGCAACGGCAGGCACGGTTTTTTCTTCCACCGCCACCGCGGCTTTGCTGTTTTTAATATCAGCCCGCTCGGTGTAATCCGCGGCGGGCGTATGCGAGCGATCCCGCATCGCCGCGGCGCCATAAACGATCGAACCATTCAATGTCGTGTTTAAATTAAAAGAATACGCTTTGCTATCGACGCCACCAGAACACACGCCATTCCAGCCGACCGTATTGCCCGAAACCATATTGCCGATCGGTACCACCACATCAACAT
>CAYUVM010000720.1:0-2729 GCA_964447935.1 uncultured Cytophagia bacterium
TTCGGGTCTGCCTCGAACCAGGTGAGTGAGTGGTTTTGGTTGCTTGCCGGCGCCGGAGCTTGGCGCGCGCGATCGAAGATAGTTTGAGCATCCGCGCCGCGCGGATTATGTGCTTGCCTCTGATCCGGGTGACACTATTGGGCGCGGTGAACAAACCGGGTTCCTATTTGATCGAAGCGCGCGAGTCGCTTTGGAGCTTGATTAACGAAGCCGGCGGCCCCGCGAACAACGTCGATCTCAAAAAGCTTTATATTGAGCGCGGCGGCGAAGTGGTGAACAACAACCTGCGCGAAGCGTTTGAACAGGCGCATTCTTTGGAGCAGTTGGGGGTGCGCTCCGGCGATCAAATTTATGTGCCGGGCATTTCGCGGTTTAATTTTCGCGCCGTTGTCGATTATGTGACGTTGTCTGCCTCGTTTGTCCTGCTCTATTTGCAAATTAAAGATCGTAACACGAACAACAGATAAGAATTTTTGCAATTGATTTTATTCAACGACAGTAACCTGGTGTGAAATTATGGGTGTTGATCCCTATTTGCTGGAAGATAACGGCGCGCCGGAGCCGGCGACCAAGGTTGATCTTTCCCGCTATTGGAAGGCGCTGAAGAAGCATTGGTGGGTGGTGGTGATCGTTACCATTTTGGTAACAGTGCCGTGGGTGTTGTATGTCAAACAGGAAGCGCCGATTTATGAAGCAACGGCTAAAATCAGTTTCACCAATTACGCCGGCGTCTCGGACAACGTTATCAGTGCGCGATTTCAACAGCTCAATAGCCGCAGCTTTTATGAGCGAGTGGTTTCCGAGCTGGGTTTGGCGTTGGTGATTGAGCAACCGGAAGATCGGGAAACCCCGATTTTTCGCAAGCAACTGTTTACAAAATTTACCAGCACCACCGCTCCGGTTCCCGGCCGCTATGTGTTGCGCTTTCCCGGCAACGGCACCTTCACTTTGCACCGCGTGCTGGATGAGAACGAGCAAGAAGTGGAACTGCGCCGGGGCAATCTGGCGACAGTGGCATCAGATACGATCATCGTCAATGGCTTTAGTTTTCAACTGGCGAGCGATCCCAGAAATTTGCCGGCGGAAGTTTTTTTTGACATTGAAAATTTCCGCAATAAAGTTAAATCGTTGCAGGATCGCATCAGTTTGAATATGGCGCGCGACGGCTCCATGGTGGAAGTGACGTTGCAGGACACTGATCCCTACATTGTGACGCAAACCGTCAATAGTTTGGCTCGTATCGTTGTGCAGCAAAGCGAATCCACCGCGAGCGGCACCAGCGATGAGCAGATGAAAATTTTGCAAGCGCAGATGGAGAAAGCCAAGGAAGAACTCGACGCTTCCAATGAAAAACTCAAGTATGCCAAACAGCGTTCGACCAGCGGCTCGGACCTTGCCCTCCGCGATCGGCTCAGCCGCCGGGATGCCGTAGACCGCGAGGTCAACGAGTTGCGCGGCTACCGCGAATCCATGCGCGGCCTTTTAAACAAATTAAACACGTTGCCGGCTTCGACAACCAATGGCGGAACCGCGGAAGCGCTCAATGAACGCCGGCGCATTTTCAATGCGTTGGCGAAAAATCGCGCCTTTGAAAACGAGACGGCGATGTCGTTGGATCGTGAACATCTGGAAGAGTTGGATCGCGAGTGGGCGGCGATGGTCAAAGAAACCTCATTGAACCATCCCGAAGCGCTTAAACTCCAACGCGACATTGAGAATTTGCACGGCCAAATGGCGGAAACCGCGCGCGCGCGCATGGTTACGCTCGATAGCGAGATTCAGCAAAAACAATCAGAATTAACCCGGCTGAATGCCGTGTTGAATCAGCTTCCCAGTGAAGGCATCGAGCTATCCAACCTGGAGCGGGAGAATCAACTCGCTGCCAACGCTTATAGCACGGCGCTCGCAGATTTGCGGCGTATGCAGCTTACCAGCGCCACCAAAACCGAGTTTATCGAAATTCTTGATCCGGCCATCGAACCGGAATTGCCGATTAACAGCAACAAAAAAACCAAAGCGGCTGCCGGCGGCATTTTCGGGATCGTGCTCGGCTTGATGATCGTGATCGTTTGGGAAATGATGGATCGCACGATTAAATCCGTCGATGACATCAAAGGCCATCTGCGGCTCAACGTGCTCGGCGCGATTCCTCAAGTCGGCTTCGAGAATGTAAATGATTTTCAGGATCATGAAAAAGCCCGGATGATGGACCAGCAATTGGTTACGCATGATTTTGCGCCGACGCCGATCGGCGAAGCGTACCGTTCGCTCCGCACGAGCATTATTTACAATAAGAAAACGGGACGGTTGCAAACGCTGGTGCTCACCTCGACGGCGCCGGGCGACGGCAAATCGTTTACCGCGGCTAATCTCGGCATTGCGTTGGCGCAGCAGAAGAGTAAAACTTTGTTGGTTGACACCGATCTTCGGCGCGGGGTGCAACACAACACGTTCGGCGTTCCGAAAGAGCCGGGCTTCAGCAACTATCTTTGCGGGCAGGTTATTGGCGCGGACATTATTAACGAGACGCATATTCCCAATCTCGCGATGATCAGTTGCGGCTCGCTGGTGCCGAATCCTTCGGAATTGCTCGGGTCCCTGCAAATGCGCCGTTTTCTTGATGAGATGCGCCGCAAGTTTGATGTGATTATTTTTGACACGCCGCCGTTGAATGCGGCCACCGACGCGGTGGTAATCGGCACGCAGGTGGACGGCGTCGCGATTGTGGT
>CAYUVM010000721.1:0-2711 GCA_964447935.1 uncultured Cytophagia bacterium
GCGTGAGCGGGACGGCAGGGTAAACCCCGCTCGGAGCAAGACCAAATAAGTTCCGCGTGACGCAAGTCAGCAGAGTTGCCCGCTCGATTCTCGTTGCAAAACGGGACACGGAACGTGTAGGTCGCTAGAGGTGCCGGGCAATCGGCATTCGAGATAAATGATCGTCGTCCCGATCTTCCTAATGTAGAAATACAAACGGCAGGCCGGGGTTACAGAATTCGGCTTATCTGCCTGCTTTGGATTTTTTTATTGAAAATTAATTGAAAAACCGCTTGGGCGCTTCGAGCGTCCAAGCGATAAAATACAGGAAATCGGGGTCGTTATGAAGATGCAGTGGGAGTTTATTGAAACGACGCCACTGGCAGCAGTAAAACAATTGGCCAATGCCATCGACGTGCCGCCGATTATTGCGCGCATCATGCTCAATCGCGGCATCGATTCGATGCAGGATGCCAAAGATTTTTTTAATGTCGAGTTAGCGCAATTGCATGACCCGCTGTTGATGGCGGACATGGCGAAAGCCGTCGAGCGTTTGGCGCGCGCCATTAGCCGCCAGGAACGCGTTTTGATTTACGGCGATTACGACGTTGATGGCACCACCGGCACCGCACTGCTCACATTAGCGCTGCGCGCGTTGGGTTATCACGCGCCGCATTATATTCCCGACCGGATGCGCGAAGGTTACGGTTTGTCGCTCCCGGGTGTGGAAAAAGCCAAGGCCGCCGGCACTGATCTCATTCTCGCGGTGGATTGCGGCGTCACCGCATTGAAAGAAATTGCGCGCGCGCGCGAGCTGGGCATGGATGTGATTGTCTGCGATCACCATCAGCCCGGCGGGCAGCTTCCGCCGGCAAACGCGTTGCTCAATCCCAAGCGCAATGATTGTCCGTACCCCTTCAAAGAACTGTGCGGCGTCGGCGTCGCGTTCAAATTGATGCAGGCGCTTTTTCGCCAGCTCAAGCATGATGAGAACGAACTTTACCGCCACCTCGATTTAGTGGCCATTGGCAGCGCCGCCGATATTGTCCCACTCGTGGATGAAAATCGCATTTTTGTCAAACACGGCTTGGAGCGGCTCAATCGCACCGAGAATGTCGGGCTGCGCGCGTTGTTGCAAGTTTGCGGTTTGCAAACCACCCTGCTGGACTCGGGTCAGGTTTTATTTGTCATCGCGCCGCGCATCAACGCCGTCGGGCGGATGGGGGACGCCGGCCGAGCGGTGAATTTGCTGATTTCCGAAAACGCCGCCGAGGCGCTGGCGATTGCGCAAATTCTCGATGCGGAAAATCGTGAGCGCCGCAGCGTCGACGACGAAACCTATCGCGAAGCCGTTGAGATTATCGAAACCCAATGCGATCCCGTGCATGACACTGCATTTGTATTGCATCAGGATCATTGGCATTCCGGCGTTATTGGCATCGTCGCGTCGCGAGTGGTGGAAAAATATTATCGCCCGACCGTGATGATTTCCACGACCAACGGCGTCGGCAAAGGTTCGGTGCGCAGCATCTCCGGGTTCGATATTCATCACGCCTTGTCGCAATGCGCCGATATCTTGAAAGCCTTTGGCGGCCACAAATACGCTGCCGGCTTGACGATTGATCTTGCGCTTATTCCAACTCTGCGCCAGCGGTTGCAAGCGGTGGCGCGGCAAATGCTCACCGACGACATGCTGGTGCCCAAGCTGCGCATCGACGGCGAAATTCGTCTGAGTGAAATTGAAAACCGGCTGGTTAATTTTCTCAAAGCGCTGGCGCCGTACGGCCCGCAAAACATGCGCCCCGCCTTTGTCAGCCGCGGCGTGCGCGTTGCCGGCACCCCGCAGATTGTCGGCAATAATCATTTGCGCTTTCACGTGACGCAGGATAACAAGCGGCTCGATTGCATCGGCTTCGGACTGGGCGACAAGTTGCATTTGCTAAATAACGGCAAAAGCGAAATCGACCTCGCGTATCTAATCGAAGAAAACACCTATCAGGGCCGAACCTCGCTGCAGTTGCGCGTGAAAGATATCCGCTGAGTTTCGGCGAAATTATTCTTAGACGGCATGAAGGTTTTTGAATCCAAGTTAGACAACAAATCCGAAAATTATAAACAGCGCCGCAGCTACATGCTGCAATTGCTGACTGAATTAAATCTTCGCCGCAAGCAAATCATCGAAGCCTCGCCGGAGGCGGTGGCGAAATTGCAAAAGCGCGGCAAATATCCGGCGCGCGAGAAAATTCGCCGCGTGCTCGATCCCGGCGAAACGCCGCTCGAAGTTGGGTTGTTCGCCGCGTGGGAAATGTATCACGACATCCCCGGCGGTTACCCATCCGCGGGA
Source organism: uncultured Cytophagia bacterium (assembly GCA_964447935.1). Lineage (GTDB taxonomy): Bacteria > Zhuqueibacterota > Zhuqueibacteria > Zhuqueibacterales > Zhuqueibacteraceae > Zhuqueibacter. The sequence goes on from CAYUVM010000721.1 coordinate 2,324, forward strand.
ACCGTCGTGCAAATTGGCCGGGTCGCCGGCAAGCTCGCCGTCATTGTCGCCAATGACCCACTGGTGAAAAGCGGCGCGTGGGTTGAAATCACCTGCAAAAAAAATTTGCGCGCGCAAGAGCTCGCCATGGAGAATCGCCTGCCGATCATTTATATGGTCGATTCCGCCGGTGTGAATCTCGAACGGCAGGCCGAAATCTTTCCGGATCGCGAACACTTTGGCCGCATCTTCCGCAACAATGCGAAGATGGCGGCGATGGGCATTCCGCAAATTTCTGTGGTGTTCGGATTTTGTGTAGCCGGCGGCGCGTACTTGCCCGGCATGTCGAGCGACCTGGCGATGATCACCGAGCATTCCAGCATGTTTCTCGCCGGCCCGTTTTTGGTGA
>CAYUVM010000722.1:0-2710 GCA_964447935.1 uncultured Cytophagia bacterium
TCACCAGGAAATGATTGAGGCCCAGCCGTTGCGCGTCGCGCACTTCCCAACTGCCAATGAACAAATCGAAAGCAAGATAGTGAATCCAACCACCGAGCAGCGCGAAGGGGTTTTGAAAAAGCTGTTGCACTTGCGCCAGCGAGCCAAAACCGCCCTCGGCCTCGCTAAAATGCGTGATGATCAAATAGAGATAAACGCATCCCAGCAGCGCCGGAATAATAACGCTGGTGATCAGGCGTGTTGTCCATTTCCAGCGCGGCAAAATCGCGAGCAACAACCAACCCGGCAAGACTGCGGTGTTGCAAATGGAAAAGATGACATCGGGTGCCATGTTCTCCTCCTCGTATGAGTTATTTATTAGAACAATCCCGGCACGCGCGGATCGTCAATAATTTTTTCTTCCCGTTTATACGGCACAAAACCGGCCTGTTGATAAACCGCAAGCGCCTTGGGATGATCCAGCGTGCAGGTGTGCAACCAGAATCGTTGCGGATGATAACTCCAGGCTTTGTCGATCATCCAATTTAGAAAAAACGGCCCGAGACGTTGTCCGATAAATTCCGGCATGATGCCGAAATAGGCCAGTTCGACGTCCGTTTCATGCCGCCGGTCCAACTCGGCGTAGCCGGCGGGCACGCCGTCGACATACAAAACGTAAATTTCAACTTGGGGATTTTGAATGAGGGCGCGCAATTGCTCATCACTCATTTGCCGGCGCTCATACCACAGCCACGGCGCACCGACGGTGTTGTAGAGATAGCGATAAAATGAGATGGTTGGTTTAAGCGCTGGGGCAATAAGTACGTTTGTTGCCGGTGACGGCAATGTTCGTGATTGCGGCTCAGCCTGCATTTCCAGGTGAGTGATGGCAATTTTTAGCTTTCCAGCCGGCAGGTCGAGTTCATTTGACATTTTATCCAACAGTTGGCTTTACACTACGGATTGTCCAAATCTTCATCTTCAAACGCCTCATCATCCCGTACCAGCACCAAAATCGCTGATTCCGGCACGACGAGATAATCTTTGCCTTCAAATTTTAATTCCACCGCAGCTTTGCGCAGAAAAATGGCGTAATCACCAACGCGGGTTTGCAGCGGCAGGTGGCGCGGGCCGCGACGGGCAGGACGCCACGGCTCGTCATCGACTTCTTTGAAATCCGGAAACGGTGTGCCGGGGCCGGTGGCGATCACGCGGCCGCCCTGTACGGATTCTTTTTCCACGACCCAGCGCGGCACATAAAGTCCCACCGCAGTTTTCTCTTCGCCTTCATCCGGCTCAATGAGAATACGGTCGCCGACGACCACGAGTTTGGGGTTGCGCTTTTTCATCACCCGATTTCCTTCACAATCCCGCGCATCAACCGCGCGAACGTGGCACTGATTCGATTCGCTGTTTCCGTCACCTCGGCGTGATCGAGCTTTTGTTTGGAAATTCCCGTTGCTAAATTTGTCACGCACGAAATGCCGAGCACTTGCATCCGGCGGTAAACGGCGGCAATCACTTCCGGAACCGTTGACATAGTCAATACATCCGCGCCCAGACGCCGCGCCATTTGCACTTCGGCGGCGCTTTCATAACTCGGCCCCTTGGAAGTGAAAATCACGCCGCGGCGTAAAGAAATTTGCAATGCTCGCGCAACGCGCATCGCCACTTCCTGCAATTCGCGATTGTACGGCTCGCTCATATCCGGCCAGCGCGGGCCCCACGGGCGTTTGTCCTGCCCGCGCAGTGGATCCGCAAACATCAGATTAATTTGATCGTCGATCAGCATCAAATCGCCGGCCTGGAACAAGGGATTCACGCCGCCGGAAGCATTGGTCACAATCAAACGTTTGACGCCGAGAGTTGCCATGAGATGCACCGGAAACGTCACCCGGGCTATCGGATAGCCTTCATACGTGTGGATGCGCCCTTGCATCAACAAAACTGTTTTGCCTTCGATCTCACCGAAAACCCAGCGTCCGGCATGGCCCGAAACCGTCGAGACTGGATAGTTGGGAATTATCGAAGTCGGAATGCTTACGGCATTCTGCGCGGCATCTGCAAAAGGGCCCAGGCCGGAACCGAGAATCGCAGCGAGTTGAGGGACGGCGCCGATTTTTTCTTGAATAAATGCGGCGGCCTGTTGGAGCGCCAGTTCATCAACGATGAAACCGGGAATTTGATTAGAATCAGACATGTTTGTTGTTCAAAGTCAAAACCACAGAAGAAGCTGCCATTCCGTTGGAAACTTTTTTCAATTCAAAATCAATACCAGGGACAAAAAAGATTCTTCCAGAATGACATTTGCAGATGGGTTGATTCATTCTTCCGGCGGCTCGTAACATTTGCGGCAACGCGCTTCGTACATATCTTTCGTGCCCACCACCACGCGCTCTTTGGCTTCGGTGAGGCGCTGCGTGTAGCTCGCCGGCTCGCCACATTGCATGCACACCGCTTGCGTCTTGGTGACCTGCTCGGCAATCGCCATTAACTGCGGCATCGGTTCGAACGGTTTGCCGCGATAATCCATATCGAGACCGGCGACGATCACGCGTTTGCCTTTTTCCGCCAACTCGTTGCAAATTCCCACCAACTCGGCTTCAAAAAACTGCCCTTCGTCAATGCCGATCACTTGGGCCTCGTCGCTGCTTTGCAAAATTTCTTTGGCGCTGTGCACGGGCGCACAGCGGGCTGGGGGGCATCGGTTCTTCTCTTTCTTGTTCAGAAG
>CAYUVM010000723.1:0-2709 GCA_964447935.1 uncultured Cytophagia bacterium
TTGTGCTCGCCTATTTGGCGATTGCCTTCGGCCAAACGCTCATCGTTTATGGCATCGCGTTTTTCTTTGGCGGAAGATTTCATGGCTCGCTCATGCTCGGCGCGGCGATTGTTCTCTTGAGCGTGGCCGCGTATGTCGGTTTGGGATTTTTCTTTGGCGCGCGAATTGCCAAACGCACTGAAGACGCGACCGGCCCCATCGCCGCGGTGGGCGTACCGTTGCTCGTGTTGGGCGGCACTTTTTTCCCCACGTCGATTCTGCCGAAATACCTACTCACTGTTGCGTATGCCGATCCGGTTTTTCACATGAACGAGGCGCTGCGCGCCGTTTCGGCCAAAGCGGCGACACTGGCGGACGTGCGCGTGCATGTGATTTTCCTTTTTGCGTTTGCGATCTTCACGCTCATGCTCGGCGTCAACTCATACAAAAAAATGTTGCGGCAGGAAAAACATGCTTGAGCCACCTCTTTTGAAAATCGACAAGCTCGCGAAGTCGTTCGGTGAAAGGCGCGTGCTCGATGATCTGAGCTTTGCCGTTGCCGCGCATGAAGTGTATGGCTTGCTCGGGCCAAATGGCGCCGGCAAGACGACGACGATCAACATTCTTTGCAACCTGCTCGCGGCAGATGCCGGCGTTGTCGCCATCAACAATCAGCCGCCTTCGGAAGCGACAAAACATTTCATCGGCGTGGCGCCGCAGGAAATTTCTTTGTACGGGAACTTGACCTGCGAGCAAAATCTCAAGTTCTTCGCCAGCTTGTACGGCTTGAATGGCGCGATTCGGCAGCAACGCGTGCAAACGCTGATCGAGCAATTTCATTTGCAGGAATATCGCCATGCCGCGGTCGCCACGTTCAGCGGCGGCTGGAAGCGCCGTTTGAATATCGCCGTCGCACTCGTGCATTCCCCGAAATTGTTGGTGCTCGATGAGCCGACCGTCGGCTTGGATGTGGAAGCGCGCCACGAGTTGTGGGAATTGATTCGCCATTTGAAAACGAGCGGCGTGTCGATTCTTCTCACCACGCATTATCTCGACGAAGCGGAAAAGCTTTGTTCGCGCCTCGGTATTTTGCAAAGCGGCCGCCTCGTTGCCGAAGGCACGCTGGATGAATTACGGAAGCTCGTTCCCGCTGAAGAGTTGGCGATCATCAGCACCGATGATCAAGAAGCGGTGCATCGCCGCGCCGCCGCGTTGCAATTGACGCATCGCTATTATGGAAACGATTTGACGCTGCTCTTGCCGCGCAAACACACGCTCAAAGAAGTCGTCAACATGCTCGATGGCGTTCCATTGCACGCGGTTTCATTGCAAAACATTCGGCTCGAACATGTTTACATGGAAGTCACCCGAGAAATCAACTCGCAGCTCAAAGATAGGATCATTTTATGACCGCCTTCAAAGACCACAACCTCGTCCCCGATTTCAAATTCACCCAAGTCAATTATGAATTGCGTCCGTGCCGCGATCAACAAGGCAAACCGGTCGAAGACTTGTACAATGCGTGGATCATTTTGAATAATCCCGAACAGCTCAACTCCTACACCACGCAAATGGTGAAAGAAGTGATTCTCGCGTTTCGCACGGCCTCGAATGCGCGCAACGTTGTCGCGGTGGTTTTCACCGGCGTGGGCCATCAAGCGTTTTGCACCGGCGGCAATACCAAAGAGTATGCGGAATATTACGGCGGCCAGCCGGAGGAATATCGCCAATACATGCGGCTCTTCAACGACATGGTCAGCGCGATTCTGCATTGCGACAAGCCGGTGCTTTGCCGCGTCAATGGCATGCGTATCGGCGGTGGACAAGAAATCGGCATGGCTTGCGATTTTTCCGTGGCGAGCGACATGGCGATGTTTGGCCAAGCCGGCCCGAAGCACGGCTCCGCGCCGGATGGCGGCTCCACGGATTTTCTCCCGCTCTTTGTGGGCATTGAAAACGCGATGATGAGTTGCACACTCTGCGAACATTGGAGCGCGCACAAAGTCTATCGTCTCGGCCTGCTCACCGAGATTGCGCCGGTGTTGAAAAAAGACGGCAAGTTCATCCCGAACCCGCTGGTGATAACCGACCGTTGGGTTGATGAATTTGGCAAGCTGGTTTATGGCGAAGGACGCGTCGGGGCTGAACGACAGAAGGCGAAAGAGTTGATGAGTCAATGTGAGTATGATCTTTCGCTGCTCGATCAAGCCGTAAATCGGCTCTGCACTTCGTTGATGATGACCGTGCCAGGTTGCTTGACGAAGACGATTGAATCCGTGCGCAAACACAAGCTCGCGCATTGGGATCGCAACCGCGAGAGCAACCGCGCGTGGCTCGGCATGAACATGCTCACCGAGGGCCGCGCCGGTTTCAAAGCCTTCAATGAGGGCAGCAAAGGCCAACGCGAAGTGGATTTCATCAAGCTGCGGCAGAGGTTGGCACAAGGCCAACATTGGAACGACGATTTGATCGAAGCCGTCATGCCGCCGCGGAAATAGTTGTTCGTGGTAGCTCCTTCAGGAGCCGTGCGGATAAGACGACAAAGGCGTTAAGGCGGCGTTCGAATTTTGTTCTCCAACGGATTTTAGGAGGGTTTATGGCTGAATTTAAAAAAATAAAAGTAGACTTCTCTGACGAAAATCAGACTCTGACGATCACGCTTAATGCGCCCAAAACCAACGTGCTCGACCGCGAGATGATGCTGGAGCTGATTCACGCCCTCGCCGCGCA
>CAYUVM010000724.1:0-2681 GCA_964447935.1 uncultured Cytophagia bacterium
TTGATCATCGGCTAGAAATCTTCGTCGCGTTCGATGCGGGAATTGGCCTCGTTGCGCTGCGCAATGTGCAGCTCGGCGAGAATGTCGCCCCACGAGCTGTCATCCGCCAGTTTTGAAATAATTTTTAACGCTTTTTGTTTGGTGGTTTCCACTTACACCTCCTCAAAATGGCTATAGGGTATACGTCTAACATTTTATGCTTTGTACAAGGCGGCCACTTGCGCGCCGTAACCGTTATATCTCAACGTTGGACGGCGCGGTCCGTCCGGAATCGGCTGTTCGGTGGCCTGCGACCAGCGCGGATGCGGCACCTGCGGATTTACGTTCGATAAAAAATCATACTCCGCCGGCGCCAGGTCATTCCAAAACGTGTGCGGCTGTTTATCGATAAATTCGATTTTGGCAATCGACTTGATACTTTTGTAGCCGTACTTCCACGGCGTTACCAGTCGCAACGGCGCGCCGTTTTGTTTGGGCAACGCGTGCCCGTAAATGCCGGTCACCAACATGGTTAGTTCATTTATCGCTTCGTCCATGCGCAAGCCTTCATAATACGGCCACGAATACCACGATTGCGATTTTATACCGGGCGCCTGCTCCGGTTTGTTAAAACTAAGCAGACGCACAAACTTGGCCGTCGATAATGGTTGCGCCAACTCAACCAGCGCTTTCATCGGAAAGCCGGTCCACGGCACCGCCATCGACCAGGCTTCCACGCAGCGATGCCGGTAAAGGCGTTCTTCAAGCGGCATCCGGCGAATCAAGTCCTCGCTATCGAAACGCAGCGGTTTCGCCACCAGCCCCGTGATTTCAACTGTCCACGGACTCGTTTGAAATTTGCCGACCAAATCCGCGACGCGCTCTTTGGCTGTCGTGAATTCGTAGAAATTATTATAATGCGCCGTCGCCCATTCGTCTGTCAGCGGACGGTCCAGCGCGAATTTTTCATTGCGCTTCGCCGGATAAATTTTCTTATCTTCCCGGCGGCTTGCCGCTTCGGCACCACCCCAGCCCGCCAGCGCCAAGGCGGTGCTCATGCCGCGCCAACCAACTTTTTTAATAAATTGGCGACGGCTTAAATAAAATTCTTCCGGCGTCGCCTCACGTTCCGGCATTTCCCAGCCACGCAGGATTTTAATCAACATGATGGCTCCTTAGGGGTAATAGTCAATTTAATTTCTTCACGGAGAAAAGCAAGCAGAAAGATGGATTTTTTGGGTTTTTCTTCATTTGGCATAAGCCGGCAGCAATATTACTAAATTAAATTTTTTTCTTGCATGTCAAAAAAGCCTTTCTCATATTTGTCGTATTTCGCCTCCGGCGCATATTGGAGTACAAAAAGTCATGTTGATTTATTCCGCGCTTAAAATTTTTAGGGAGCACAAATATGTCTGCTTTTCTTCTGGCCGTCGCGGCCATCTGGGTTGCCGTTGCCGCCATCTCCAGTTTCGGACACATGGCGGTTTTGGGAAAAACTTATAAAAGTATGACCGGCTTGCTTGACGAAACCGCCGGCAAGCGCCGCTTGCCATTATATTTTATCGGCACGCTGGCCTTTGCGTTGATCTTTGCTTATTTATTGCGTTTGGCATGGCCGGCCGAGGTTTCACTCGCCAACGGCGCGCTTTTCGGTTTCATGACGGGCCTGGTGATTTACCTGCCGCAAATGCTCACGCAATTTGCGACATTTCCCTATCCGGCAACGATGGTGATCGGCGGGGCGCTCATCGGTATCTTGCAAACGACGGCCGCCGGCTTAGTCGGTGGGCTGCTTTTATAGTGGCTGCGGTAACTCTGCCGGATTATCTTCGTCCCGGCCTCAAGCTGGTTTTCACCGGTTTGAATCCCGGGCTTTATTCAGCGCAGAGAGGAAAATACTTTGCGCGCCGCACCAATCGCTTCTGGCCGGCGCTCTCGGCGGCAAATTTCTTTGGACGTAACGTGTCCGCTGGCGATGAAGGACTTTTGTTCGAGCAGGGCATTGGTTTTACCGACATTGTCAAACGTCCCACTGCGCAAATTGACGAACTAACGCCGGAGGAAATTATTGCCGGCGTCAAGACGTTTCGGCGAAAAATTGAAAAATTTTCGCCCGCGGCAATTTGTTTTTTAGGAATCACCGGCTTTCGGTGGGTCTTTCAAGTGCCCGCCAAAAACAAGCTTGGCCCCGGGCCGCAATTGGAAACCATCGGCGCCGGGCGAATCTATGTGCTGCCTTCGCCGAGTCCAGCAAACGCGCATTATTCGCTCGCGGCGATTGTGGAAGAATGCCGGCAATTGAAGCGTTGGCTTCACCATCTTGGCATAGAGTTTTAGTCTGAAAATAAAAAACCGGCTTCAACTAATTTTTCGTCGAAGCCGGCTTGATCAATTAAACTCGCCATGATGCCGGTGCCAATCCTTTACCGGCAGAATCTGCGCGGATTAGCGAGAGGTTTAGCTCATTTTAATCGCGATTTCTTTGCTCTGCGATTCTTTGGTCTTGGGCAGAGAAATGGTGAGCACGCCGTCTTTGTAATCCGCGTTGATGTTGTTGCGATCAATGTTGTCCGTCAAACGGAAGCTGCGCTCGAATTTGCCGTAGCGGGTTTCACGCAAATGGAAAATATCTTCATCGCGCTTTTCTTCATAACGCTTCTCGCCGCTCAACGTCAACACATTGTTTTCCAGTTTCAGTTGCA